>NZ_CACVRB010000009.1:0-37130 GCF_902756455.1 Candidatus Avelusimicrobium caledoniensis
TTTATGTTGGGTTAACACCCAACCTATAAGAGCTGCAACGAAAGAGAATTATAGGTCAGGTGTAAGCCTGACAACAAAATCGTCAAACCCCGTCAGGCATAGCCTGACCTACATAGATACCCCTCACTTTATGTTGCGCCGACAATAAGCGACAAAAAACCCCGCTCGTGCGAGCGGGGTTTTTCTAAACAGTTTTTAGCTTAGAAGTAGAAACGGCCGGTTAATGCCGCACTGAAACCAGAGCGATCGGATAAAGTGTCGTCCCCTTTTTTTGCCTTAGCGGAAATATTATATTTCAGGTCTAACCCTAAAGCAAACAATTGGCTGAAACGATATTCCGCTCCTGCAGTGATATGCGGAAACACTTTTGTTTTGGAATCAGTTTCTTTTCCGAAACCATCGATTTTAGTCTCTAATTCCGTTTTGAGCAATGTTAAACCAGCTCCAGCAAACCAACTCCATTTCTCAATACCGTTATCTTTTTTGTAATATACCGTCACAGGAAATGCATATGTGTTTTCTGTGCCTTTTACATTTGGAATGATGGGAGAATTTTTCAGTTCAACTTCGTTTTCCCCATAGAAATCAACTCCTAATTTAACGCCAACTTTGTTCGTTTCATCAGCTAAATCAAACTCATACAATCCTTCTAGTCCAAATATACCATAACCTTTGTCTAATTCTTTGCTGGAATAACCATAATCAAAGGCCTCATCGTATCCTTCCTTTAAATCCTTCGGGTCGTTTTGACCGGCACCTAAGCGCAAGCCAAAGCCCCAGTTATCCGCAAACGCGGCCGGAGCAAAGCACAACAAACCGACAACAGCAATTACTAGTTTTTTCATTGACATCTCCTTTTGTTAATATAGGCGGCGGGGTTTTGCTTGCCACCTTTGTTACTTTCAAATTTTCGGTGGGAGCGGCCCGACATCCCCGTTTTCCGCTACCCGGTAGGGCGTTTTGATAAGCGATTTGGCTAAATCGTCAAAGCCCCATTTATCCTTAAAGGATAATACATATTTATACTGTTGTAAAGCTTTTTCGCGCTCGCCGAGCACATCATACACTTGCCCTAGACGCAGTTCGTTCCACACGCCCCAACGGCTGGGCTCCTGTCCGCTGACGGCCTTGTGACCTTGTTCAAACAGTTCGCGCGCCTTTTCAAAATTCCCTTGCGCCATTTGCACCGTGCCCAACGCAGTATACGCGCGGGAAATATAAATGTCTTTGTAAAATTTGCTTTGACCGATTTGGTCTAAAAAGAATTGGGCCTGCGAGGTTACTTCGTCATAATTTTTTGTTTCGTACAAACAAATAACTTCCACATAATGCATAAGCGGATTGGTAGGATATTTGGCACGCAACTGGCGGATAAACTCCAGCGACTTTTGCGGGTTATAGTATTTACTGCCGCGCGTGTTCTGCACTTCAATTAAAATAAGTTTCGCGCTGTCAGACGTGAATTTTGCTTTTTGCCGCGCCATGTTAAGCTGTTTAACGCCTTCGTCCGGGTCGCCTTTGATAGCTACTATTTTAGCCAAAATTTTAATAACGTTAGGCAGCGTGCCCGTGAAATACTGGTAGATACCCAACCCGAAAAAAGCGTCGTAATACGACGGATCTAATTTGAGCGAACGCTCCAAATTACTAATAGCGCGCCGACCGGAAAAATACGCCGTTACCCAGTTGCGGTTTCGCATGGAAAACAATGCTCTTAACCCGTACAACGCACCAATGCCCATATATGCGTTGGGATCTTGCGGGTTATTTTTCATCCACCGTTTAATGCCCGCAATAGAATCATCTAAAATTTTTTCAAACACTACGCGTTGCTTGTCGTCGCTTGTTTCAAATTCATACTCGTAGCGGCTCCACGCAATCATCGCATTGCCGAAGTGCGCAAACGGGTGATCTGGGTATTTGGCAAAAACTTCTTGGATATGTTGCTGGGCGGTGGGATAGTCCAAACTATACACGCCGTTAATGCCTTGCGTGGCATGTTCCATCACGTCCGGCGGCAGTTTAATTTCCGCGCGTAGCGGCAAACAACTGCTTGCAAGCAGGCACACCGCCAAAAAGATCCGGCACAATACGCGCATTATTTTTTGGCCTCAATTTTATCTTTGCCAAAATACGGACGCAGTGCTTTAGGAATAATGACCGAGCCGTCTGCTTGTTGGAAGTTTTCCAAGATAGCGGCAAACGTACGGCCCACGGCCAAACCGCTGCCGTTTAAGGTGTGCACATACGCTTGTTTACCTTGCGCGTTTTTGTAGCGCAGTCCCATGCGGCGGGCTTGGAAATCTAAACAGTTAGAGCAGGAAGAAATCTCGCGGAATTTATTTTCGCTGGGCATCCAAACTTCAATATCATACGTTTTAGCCGATGAGAAACCAATATCCCCACTGCATAATTCTACCACGTGGTACGGAATTTCAAGCGCTTTTAATACGTCTTGCGCATCGGACACCATTTGCTCCAACATTTCATATGAATTTTCCGGTTTGGAGAGCATTACCAGTTCCACTTTATCAAACTGGTGGTTGCGAATTAAACCGCGCGTATCTTTGCCGTACGTGCCCGATTCTTTGCGAAAGCACGGCGAATAAGCCGTTAGTTTGATCGGCAATTCTTCTTCCGACACGACGCGGATACGGTTTAAGTTGGTCAGCGGAATTTCCGCCGTGGAAATTAAAAATTGTTTCGGCTCGCCGGTCAGCTCATACATATCTTCGCGGAATTTAGGCAGTTGCCCCGTGCCGATTAAAATATCTTCGTTTACAATCACCGGCGGCAAAATTTCCGTGTATCCTTTTTTGGCGTGCATATCTAGCATAAACGAAATAATTGCGCGCTCCAATCTTGCCCCTTCGCCTTTAAACAAAGCAAAGCGGCTGCCGGACAAAGCAGCGGCGGCTTCAAAATCTAAAATGCCTAATTTTTCACCGACGGATTGGTGGTCCAACGGCTTAAAATCAAAGGTAGGCAACGGCAACGAACACGGGATATATTCCGGGTTGTCCGCGTCCGAAACGCCGACGGGAATTTTTTCGTTAGGCATATTGGGGATAGACAACAGTAAATCGGTTACTTCTTTTTTAAGCGGCTCCAGTTCGCTTTCTTTAGCGGTCATTTCTTCTTTAATTTTTCCTACCTCTGCCATGGCGGCTTTGGCCGCCTCGTCGCCTTGTTCTTTTTTGATTTTTCCGATAGATTTAGACATTTCATTACGTTTAGCACGCAATTCTTCTACTTTAGCCAGCACCGTTTTATAGGCGGTATATTTAGCAAGCACCTCCTCAATTTGGCCGGCAAGTTCCGGCTTGCGTAGCGACAAGCGCTTTTTAAATTCTTCGGGATTTTCAACAATTTGTTTAATATCTAGCATAACTTCCTCTTTAATTGGTTTCTATATTGACTAAATACGGCTCCGGAAACAAGGAGCGATACGGTTTGAAAGTTACCGCCGCATATTCCATTCCGTACGACATTAACAGACGCATACTTATCGGCGCGACGGAACTTTGACCGACGACTAACACGCCTACCGTCAAAGCAACAACGACAACGGCCATTTTAAGTAACGTAAAAAACAGTTCGGATACAAACATAAACGCTTGTTTGGCTAACGGATGCGTATTACGTGTCATTTGGCTTTTCCTTGTTTGGCTACTTCTTTACGAAAACTTTTTACCAGTTTGCGCGCGATGTTTTCCGCGGCATCTAACGTGCGTGCGGAAGAATCTTGCGCCGAGCCGATCCATACGATTTCGGCCGTTTCCACATCTACCATTTTGGCAATCAACCCGACTTGTCCGTCAATGGTATATTCCGTGGGACGAACTTCGGACGAGCGGGAAATTTCCGTTCCCACATTACGCAAATATCCGGCATACGTTCCGTCCGGGCGGCGCATGACGTCTTGGGTATATACGGGGCGCGTTTCGGTACGGCGGGTAGCCGTAAGGGCCAGCTCCGTACGGGCCGGCGTGTATGAACTTACCTCGCCCACCAACAATACATCTACTCCTAAAATTCGGCCGATTTCGCGCGTTGTTTCCGGCGATAAATAACCCGATACCGCAATATGGTGCTCGGCCAAAACGCTTTCCAACTGGGCACGTTCTACTACTTTAAATCCGCTTTCCAGTAAATATTTGGCAAATAAATTTTCTACCCCTTGCACAGATTGCCACGGACTGTTAAACGCCATCACGCCAATGCGTTGTACCCGGTTAAAATCGTACGTCGGGCTAATAACCGTTTTAGGCAAACAACCCATCAGCCATAAACAAACAGCTCCCAGAAAAAACGTTATTTTCTTCATACGCTTATTATATAATTTTTAAACGTACCGCAAATAAAAGTATAATAGAAATATGACAACGCTTTCTTCTCTTTTTATCCAAAAAGCCAACGAAATAAAAGTCTTGCTCACCGATGTGGATGGTGTAATGACCGATAGTACGCTAAGCTTTTTTACCGACAACTCCGGCCAAACCCACGAGATTAAACATTTTGAATCGTTAGACGGTATGGGGCTGATGTATTTGGCCTATTGCGGCATTAAAACGGGTATTATCTCGCGCGGTACGAGTCCGACGTTGGAGTACTGGGCCAAAATTTTAGGGATGGATTTTTTGTTTTACAATGCATCCGTCAAAACGCGTGCCTTAGATTATGTGCAAGAAAAATTAAATGTGCCCGCCACGCAAATTGCGTTTATCGGCGACGATTTAATTGACCTGGGCGTTATTGAGCGCGTAGGGCTCCCCTTGGCAGTAGATAACAGCGTACCCGAAATAAAAGAAAAAGCCCTGTATGTTTCCCCCCTGCACGGCGGACACGGGGCTGTGCGCGATATTGCACAACAAATTTTAAAAGTGCGCGGCCAATGGGAACAAATCGTGGAAGAAAACCGAAAGGGCATTTTCCAAAGCCCGGTAAAAGAACTTTGTATTGTCAAAAAACCATAAAAATTTTAAAATGTAAGCAAGGAGAAAAATTCGCTATGAAAAAATTATTACTGTTGTGTGCGTTGTTTGTTGCCATACCTGCTTTAGCCCAAGATTATTACGGCTTGCAAGAATATGGCTTGCGCAAAAACACCACCCGTGTGGAATGGTACGGCGGCGTGGTTTTGCCCGAAGATAATTGGAACAAAAACGGGTACGATTTGGGTACTACCGGCTGGACAGCCGGGTTAGGTTTTACCCGCAACTTGTTGCCGTATTTCGGCTTAGGGTTAGACGGGAACTATACCCAACTGGGTGACGGCGAAAAAGATACCGCCGGCAATCGCTATCGCACCGGTGTTGCCACGGGTTTAGTTACCGGACGCGTCAGCTTTTTCCCCTCGCAAGCGACCCGCTTGTATGTACCTTTCGGTGCCGGTTTAGGTTACACCTATGTACGCCGGAAATTAGCCGGCGGCGGACATGAATCTTACGACGGGACCGACTTGGCCGGAATGGTAGGGGCCGGATTAGAGTTTGACTTGGACGACAGCTTGATTTTCGGCGTGGAAGCCCGTTATTACTACATTAAAGCGGACGACGATGTCAAAACAGCTTTCGGCCGCGGGCATTATCATCATTACAACGTAATGCTCAAACTCGGTTGCCGTTTCTAAAAAACGCTTTTTTGCGTATCCGCCGCTTTCACGCGGCGGATTTTTTTTGTAGGATAATGATATGGAAGAAATGATTATTAAAATTTTTTTAGCACTTGTTTTAGGCGGTGCATTAGGTATGGAACGTCAATACCACGATAAGCCCGCCGGCTACGCGACCAACTGCTTAATCTGTTTGGGCGCCATGCTCTTTACAATTTTGTCCGAGCAAATGGGACGCTATGGCGGAGACCCGGGCCGTATCGCCGCGCAAGTGGTAACAGGGTTGGGGTTTATCGGCGCGGGATCTATCTTGCGCGACGGAAATAAAATTTCCGGCTTGACCACCGCTGCTAGCGTATGGGTAGTAGCGGCAATTGGTATGGCGATCGGATACGGCCAGTATATCTGGGCCACCGCTACGGCGTGTGCGATTTTGATTTTGCAACTCGGTATGCGCCAAACCATTCATTTGGTAGAATTTTTAAAACACTACGATACCATTTTTCTCGTCTGTGAACCAAGTTGGGACGCAGTGGAAAAAATCGTCGCGGCCATTGAAAAGCAAAACGTGAAAGTGTTAAAACAGGAAGTTACCAAACAAGACAATTTGTTTCACGTTAATTTGGTAGCCACTTTTACAGGCGAAGAATTTTGTAAGATTACTAAAGAATTACTGACTATGCCCCAAGTGCATAGTTTGTATAAATAATTGAGGTGTATTTCCCCCGCGCAAGGGGGCCAAATTAAAATTTGAATCTGTTTTTGGAGTTACAGAAAAAGTCTGTAATTTGTTTTTGGGAAACCAAAAACTCATACGAGTCCAAAGGCGGTCGTTAGAGGCTCTATACGGGTAAGCTGATCCCTTATTTGTGTAGAGCCGAGCGTTTGCCGGGCAACCGGCAAACCACGGCTGTTATAATTTTGGGTTAACTCGTATGGACTCAAAGGTAGCGGCCGTTTCTGTTGCTATTCTCCAAAAACAGCAAAAGGAGAATAGTGTATGAAAGAAAATATAAAAGTAGTTGTAGGTATCAAGTGCGGGATAACAACATTTTTTAAAGGAGTAGGCCCCGTATTACGGCCTTACGGGGCTCCGCTTCGCTCCGGCTTTACCCTCATCGAATTGTTGGTCGTCGTTCTAATCATCGGCATATTGGCCGCGGTAGCGTTGCCAAAGTACCAAGTGGCCGTGGCCAAAAGCCGGCTAGCCGCCATTAAACCCCTTTTATTTGCTATTAAGCAAGCGCATGAAAGATATTATTTAGCCAATGGGGAATATTTGGAAAACAATTCTTTAGAAGCTTATCAGGCCTTGGATATAGAACATGCATGTACTACACCCAACGACACAGACATCTTAGTTTGTGACAAGTACTTTAATATAGATATAAAAAGCGGACATGTATTAAGAGCCGATTATTGCCCCGGATACCAAAATGACTATACTGCATGCAGACAAAACGAAGATTTCAAATATACTATTGGATATGACCAAGGAACTACCCCCGGAAAAATAACTTGTACCGGAATTACTGACTTCGGACAACGCGTGTGTAAAGCAGCACAATAACAAGCAACCCTTTTATCTATATCCCGCATAAAAACACGGCGGGATGACGAGATAAAAGGGTTGTACTATGAAAAACAACTATTACAACATCTTGTGTTTTAAACGGCTGGCGATATTATCCAATTCGTCTAGCGAGTGATAGTGAATCACAAGCATCCCTTTTTTGATGTTCTTGCCGCATTTCACTTCAACTTTCGTGCCTAATGCGGCTTGTAAGTCGTTTTCAAAGCTTGCCACATCGGCCGATTTGGCTTTTTTAGCGGGCTTCTTCGTCGGGAACATCAGTGCGCGGGCCGCATCTTCGGCTTGGCGGACCGACATTTTACTATTGTTCATTTTTTTGAACAACGCATCGCGTTTAGCCGGATCGGTTACCATTAAAAGCGCACGGCCGTGGCCTTCGCTAATTGTACCTGCTTGCAAGGCATCCTGGATAGCCGGCTCCAATTCTAACAAGCGAAGCGCATTGGAAATAGCCGCTTTTGACTTTCCGCAGTACGACGACAAATCAGTTTGCGTGATGTAAAATTTGTTCATCAAATTGCGATATCCGAGTGCGGTTTCAATGGGGTTTAAATCTTCGCGTTGGATGTTTTCAATAAGCGCCAGCGCACACATTTCTTGGTCGCCCAAATGTTTGTGAACAATGGCATCAATTTCGGTTAGGCCCGCCAGTTGCGTGGCGCGAAAGCGGCGTTCCCCGACGACAATTTCATATTTATCCAACCCCGCATCATACACCACCACGATCGGTTGTGTTAGTCCGTGTTCTTTGATAGATTGCGATAATTCTTGCAATTTGGCCTCATCAAATACGCGGCGCGGCTGAAAACGGTTCGGTACGATTTTATTGACGGCAATTTTGGAAACGGTTGTTCCCGCGGGGGCAGCCGCAGCCACCTCTTGCGTGGTCATAGAAGAAATTTCCTGCGTTTGTTTGATTAGAGCATCTAACCCTTTACCTAAAGCTTGTCTTGCCATATCAGCCTCCGAAATCGTAATTGACGGCGCGTTCGCCCGTCATTTGAAAAGATTGGTAATCTTGCACGTCGGCCCCGCGGCGGGCTAAAAATTCTATCGCCAGTTGGATATACGCATTGGCTCCGCGGCAAGCCGGGTCGTAATCAAAAATAGATTGCCCGAAACTGGGCGCTTCGGCCAGGCGGATGTTGCGCGGGATAGGCGTTTTATACACTTGGTCGCCAAAGAAACGGCTGACCTCGCCAAATACTTGTTTAGACAAATTCATGCGGGAGTCAAACATCGTCAGCACGCCGCCGTCCATTTTGAGTTTGGGGTGGAGAAATTGTTTGATTTTGGCTACCGTGCTGATAAAGTGGGCCAACCCTTCCATGGCGTAATATTCGCACTGCACAGGCGTAATCACGCTGTCTGCGGCCATCATGGCGTTAAGCGTTAACAGCCCCAAAGACGGCGGACAATCAATAATAATATATTTATACATATTGCGTAGTGGCTCCAATACGTCTTTTAACATATTTTCGCGGCCGCGCACATTGACTAGTTCCACTTCGGCCCCGGCTAAATTTTTGCACGCCGGGATAACGTCTAAAAGCTCGTTGGAAGTTTGGCGAACAACTTGTTCAAAAGTGGCTGTTTTGGTAAGGAAATGATAAACCGATTTTCCCCCCTCCTCTACCGTAACACCCAAGCCGGATCCGGCATTACCTTGCGGGTCAAAATCAATCAGTAATACTTCTTGGTTTAAGCACGCCAACGCATACGCCAAATTGATAGAGGTGGTAGTTTTTCCGACACCGCCTTTTTGATTGGCAATAACGACAATTTCTCCCATACGTCCTCCCAATTAAAATATATATGTATTAAACATTATTTACAGCGAAAAAGCAATTATTTTTCACGTGAAAACTACTTGACCGTTCCCATACGGCTCGGCGGCCAGTGTATAAGCCACGCCTTGCCCTTAATGTTCTTCTCAGGTACAGGGCCCCAGAAACGCGAATCACACGAATTATCCCGGTTATCGCCTAATGCAAAATAACTATTTTCCGGCACGGTAACCGGACCAAATTGATCGCGTAAGTACATGCCAAACGCTTGCTCTAATTCATGCGCTTGCCAGATTTGTTGGTAATTTTCGGCAATAAGCGGGGGTACTTCTATCGGGTCATAATGTACACGCGTAACCGGGTCAAACTTTTCATAAGGTTGCAAAGGCATTTCTTGCCCATTTACATAGGCGCGGGAATCTTTAACTTCCACCACATCGCCCGGTAAACCGATCACCCGTTTGACAAAGTCGCGCCCGTATTGGCTACCGCCGCAATTTTGTTGCTCGCGTGTTTCGGCCGGAAATTGAAATACAATAATATCCCCCCGCTGTATCGGTTTAGAAAACAACCGTTTATCCGTAAACGGGACACGCAACCCGTAGGCCATTTTGTTAACAAACAAATGATCCCCCTCTAAAAGCGTATCGCGCATAGAGGCAGACGGAATTTTAAAGGCCTGTAAGAAAAAGAACATCACAACAGAAGCCACAAACCCCGCAAAATATACTGTATTACACCAATCTAGGGCTGATTTAATCTGCGGTTGTTTATCTTGGTTAGGGGCGCGCAAGTTTTTAATAAAATCATACGCGCCGTAAATATCAATAAGTCCGCAACCGATAATAAATTTCCCCCACGGAAACACTCCCCCCGGCCCGCCGCTCATCACAAATAAAATAAGATACAGCGCACTATATAAAATTAAAATTAAATAGATAAGGTGCCACAGCGCAAATTTCATCGCACTATTTAATACGTTTCTTTGAATAAGCCGGCGTGATATCCCGGCAAAAACATACATAATACAGGCAATAATAAATAATCGTGCTTCCATTTATCTCTCCCGCGGGCTAGTTTTCACGTGAAAACTCCCCCGCTAATACTTGTTGATAAAGTTGTTGATACTGTGTAAAGGAATCTGTGATTTGGGTAGCTTTTTCTAACGATTTTTCACTCATTTCCTTACGCATTTGTATATCTTGAGCCAACAAATTGAGTTCACAACTCAAAAGCGTAATATCTTGCGGCGGAAAAATATATCCATTTTCGCCATGGGTTACCCATTGGGGCATATCCCCCACGCGGCTGACAATGCAAGGCAATCCCACAGAAATTGCCTCCAACAGAGCTAGCGGCAAACTTTCTTCTAACGAAGACAATACAAATACATCTGCCATATTAAGGTAAGCATTTACATCTTTTTGCTCTC
Source organism: Candidatus Avelusimicrobium caledoniensis (assembly GCF_902756455.1). Taxonomy (NCBI): domain Bacteria; kingdom Pseudomonadati; phylum Elusimicrobiota; class Elusimicrobia; order Elusimicrobiales; family Elusimicrobiaceae; genus Candidatus Avelusimicrobium; species Candidatus Avelusimicrobium caledoniensis. The sequence continues at coordinate 10,428 of NZ_CACVRB010000009.1, forward strand.
CGGCCAGTATTACGGCTTTTTCCAGCCCGGCCTGCCGGATGAATCTTTCCAATTTGGCCCGTTCTTCCCCCTCCCCCACATATATTAGCCGTGCTTGCGAATCGCGTAACCATATGTTACGAAACGCTTGCAACAAGGTCATCGGATCTTTTACCGCGGCTAAGCGGGCCACGCATATAAATACAGGAGTTTTCACGTGAAAACTATATTGTTTACGCATCTTTTCCCGCAGAGAAATGTCAGGATAAAATTTAGTTTTATCAATGCCGTTAGGCAAAAGATATACCTTATTTTCTAAATAGTGTTGATGCTTAACCAAATATGTTGCCGTAGAAAAAGATTCGGCTACCGCTAACGTATCTATTCCCTTTAATAAAAAATCAAATATACGCAAAAAGAACGGCTTTTTAGATAAATCAAAATGCGGTGTGACAAGTAGTTTTATATCTTTTCCCGCACAAGCCATGCGCGTATATTCTATGGCACGAAACAACATCGCGTGCACAATATCCGGCTTAAAGCTTTCTATTTCGGCTTTTATGCGATGCACCATTTGGCCTGGCAAATGACTATATATACTCTTTACCTCTATGCCGTTTTGTTCCATTTGCCCGGCTACTGCGCCCGGCCGCTTTAAACAAATGACACGCACCTGATGCCCTTGATCTTTCATAGCGGCACTAAGTGCCAGCAGTGCTTTTTCGGCGCCGCCCGTTGCGGTAGAAGTGATAACATATAAAATCTTCATAATAGTATTATAGTATATTTCACGTGAAAACTTTTGTTTTTTAAAATAAAATAAATTTGGAAAAACGGGCGTTTTTATTAAACGCCCGTACATATCAAAAAAATACTTAAAATTTAAGCATTTTTTTCAAAACCGCCCCAAATTTTAGTTTTGCGCGGTAAATTGATCCTTTCCTACCCCGCAAACCGGGCAAACCCAATCTTCTTTTACGTTCTCCCAAGCGGTTCCGGCCGGGATTCCGTTATCCGGGTCTCCCACAGCCGGGTCATACACATATCCGCAAATTTCACAAACATATTTTACCATAATTGTCTCCTTGTTTTTAAAATTGGTGCGTAGCACCCGGTGGTACTTTTCCTTTGATGACATGGTGGTAATACTCATACGTCAAAGGCAAGCCCGCGGCGTTAAATACGCCGGCATCTTTTACTTCTCCTACAAAAAGCGTGTGCGTACCGACATCTAACGTCTGTAAAACACTTGCTTCCATATACGATAATGTATGCTCTTTAACAAGCGGGCAACCAAGTTTCCCCGTCGTAAAAGATACTTTAGCAAACTTATCAAAATTGCGCCCTGTTCTAAACCCAAACGTACCGATAAACGGCAATGTGGCCGTCTGGTCCAGCGGCATAGCGGCAAAGCGACGCGTACGAAGTAAAATTTCGTGCGTCAAACTATTTTTATTGACGGAAATTGCCACGCAGGGGGGAGTAGCCGTTACCTGAAAAACAGTATTTAAAATCATCCCGTTTTTTTGGTTTTCGTCGGCGACTGTTACTATATACAACCCGTAGGTAATATATTGTAACCCTTGGTTAATGTCGTTTATCGTCATAAACTAGTTTAATTTTTCCTTAATCTTTTGGCTGATCAGTTTCCCTAACTCGCGGCATTTAGCCAAGGTTTCTTCGTCGGGGACGAACGAGGTTTTGAGGGCGGGGGAAACAACTTCCACGCCCATTTCTTCCAAAGTTTTCGTCAAACTGTCTATGGGTGCCCCGTTCCAACCGTACGATCCAAACGCTACTCCTATTAAATTTTTCTTTTTAAGTCCTTTGAGGTAACACAGCACGTCGGCCATGGAGGGGAAAATCTGGCTGTTTAACACCGGCGTACCGACGATAAGTGCCGCGCTGTGTAAAAGGGCGAGGGCTACTTCACTACGGTCGTTATGGTGCATAGAAATTAGCCGCACCGACGTACCACCCGCTTGTAATCCGTCGGCAATTTGGCGGGCCATTTTTTCGCTACTGCCCCACATGGTATCATACACAATAACAGCTTTATTTTGCGGTTTTTGCGCGGCCCATTTAGCGTATAATTCCACGATGCGCGTTGGGTCTTTTCTCCAAATAAAACCGTGGTCGGGCGCAATCATCTTCGGCGATAAATTCATCTTTTTTACTTGGTCTAAAAAGCGAAGTACAATATCGGAATACGGCAATACGATATTGGCATAATACTTTTCGGCTTCGGGCAACCAGATATTTTCGTCGTTCTCGTCGTCAAACAAACGGTCGGTAGCCAAATGCATCCCAAACACGTCGTTGCTAAATAAAATATTTTCCTTTTCTAAATACGAGAACATACTATCCGGCCAATGTAACATACGCGCTTCCACGAAGGAAATGCTGTCCCCGCCGATATCAATTTTATCGCCGGTTTTGACCACTTTAAATTTTAAATCTTCGTGGAAATGCCCCATCAAATTTTTTTGCCCCATGGGCGACACGTATACTTCGTCGGGTTGCGTAACAGCCACGGTCTGTTCCAAGGCACCCGCGTGGTCCAATTCCGAATGATTGGAAATGATAATTTGAATTTGTTTCGGATCAATAACGCTTTTGATACGTTCCATCATTTCGTCGTAAAATTCTTTTTTTACAGTATCAATCAGCGTGGGTTTTTCGCTTAAAACCAGATACGCATTGTACGTCGTTCCGCGGTGGGTTGCATAGCCGTGGAAATCGCGTAAGTTCCAATCAATCGCGCCCACCCAATATACGTTTGGTGAAATTTGTATAGCCCGCATATTTTATTATACCTTTCGTTAATTTTCCGCTTGCCAAAGTCCGTGCAAGTTACAATATTCCCGCGCCATTACGTGAGCTGACTTCGTCGTAAAAACAGCTTCCGGTTTATCACCGGGGCGCAAATGTTTGCGTTGTACACTTCCGCAGGAAAGACAAATCAGCTCAATCCATTCAATGTGATGCTCCGCGGTAGAGGGATGTTCCACGCTCCCTACTTTTACTTTATAACCTCCGTCAATTTTTTCAATGACGGGTACGTGTTTTTCGGCTGCTCCGTCGGAAGTACCGGCAACCATACGTTTCATCGGTTGTCCGCAACAAACCAGTTCTCCCGCTCCCTCGTGTACTACTTCCACGCGGTTACCGCATACCGTGCAAGTATAAATATCGTGTAATTTTGTCATAAACTCTCCCTATGGTAAATTTCCGGTAGTCAAAGTATATAATATTTCGTTCTTGCGGGCTACGATTTTATTATAAAATGCTCTCTCTCACTTATTCAAGCCCAAAAAAAGATTAGAAATACAATTTTAACTTAAAATAAGCGTATATCCGTTTTTTTCTATTTTTAAACCCTGAACCGCTGTTTTTTTTAAATTTCAAAATTTAAGCGGCTTTTAATCATTTAAACGCTATTATCTATTTTTTTCGGTTGACCTATGGTCCAAATAAGTGGTAAGATATAGTAGCTCATTTTATTATTAGGATTACGTGTGTTAGACAATATAGAGAAGTACCCCCAGCTCGGTTCTGTTTTTCAAGACCTGGAACAAATTATAGGCAAAGACACCTACGATATGTGGTTGCGTCCCGCTAAAATTGATTTTAACGGTACGACGTTATTTATTTCATTACCCAACCAATTTTGGGGAAATACCATTCGTGAACGCTACGAGCATATTATTAAAGATGCGTTTTTAAAACATCTCGGCGCGGCGATTGAAATTGCTTATCAAATTGAACCGGAAACCGAACAAACACCAACAGTCACTTCCGCACAGGATGTTATTTCTACCTACACAGCCCAACAACAACCTGCGTCGGTAAAAGTAAATCCGTTTGTGTCCCGGTTAAATTCGTCTTACACCTTTGAAAATTTTATTGAATCACCTTCTAACCGTTTTGCGTATAAAGCGGCTGAAGCCGTAGCCCATAAATTAGGCGCGCGCGAAAATAACCCATTGGTTATTTATTCTTCGCCGGGGCTGGGAAAGACTCATTTACTGCACGCTATCGGAAACCAGATTTTAAAAGATAATCCGTCGGCAAAAGTGTTGTATATGTCCGGCGAAGAATTTGTGAGTGAATATATTGAATCTTTACAAAATAAAGTACATGACAGTTTCCGTAAAAAATGCCGCACGTTAGATTGTTTCTTAATGGACGATATCCAATTTGTATCCGGTAAAGAGGCCTGTATAGAAGAATTTTTTAACACATTTAATGCTTTATTTGACAGCGGTAAGCAAATTGTACTGTCTTCCGACAGAACTCCTCAACAATTGGAATGGAACGAACGGCTTTCTTCGCGCTTATTGTCGGGAATTACTACCGAAATTAAACGCCCGAATTTAGAAACCCGTATTGCTATTTTACGTCAAAAACGCGACTCTATCAATTTTGATATCGGAGATGATGTACTTGCTTTTATTGCCGAAGGTATCCAAACCAACGTACGCGAATTAGAGGGCTCGTTGTTCAGATTAGTCGCCTATTGCAGTATGCACAGTGTTACACCGTCTATTGCTATTGCCAAAGAATTACTTTCCGATATTTTAGTAGCGGGTAAAGATACATCTGTTAATGTAAATACCATTAAAAAAATGGTGGGAAAACATTTTAATATCCGTATGGAAGATTTTAATTCCAAGCGTAAAACGCAATCGGTAGCGTGGCCGCGGCAGATTGCCATGTTTTTAACAAACGATTTAACTGATTTGTCGTTGCCGGAAATCGGCCGGGAATTTAACAGAGACCACAGCACCGTCGTACATGCACGGGACACGGTTAAAGAACGGATAAACAAAGATCCTTTTTTTGCAGCCGAAATTAATCAAATTATTTTAGATATTAAAGCTGTGGATAACAAATAAAAAACGGTGGATAACTTATAAATTAAACCGGATAAAAAAAGAATAAAATTTTTAGTTGTGTATATTGTGTATAAAAAAGTTGGGTTATACACAAGAGTTATAAAAAAAAGACAGAGGATAAATCACATTATCCACACTATAAACAGAACATAATACAGGAATTATAAATATGAAAATAAATATTACTAAATCCACCTTATTAGAAGGCATACAAGTTATTTCGGCCGGGGTATCTGCCCGCACCACGCTTCCTATTTTGCACAACTTTTTAATGGAAGCCCAAAACGGTAAATTAAAACTCGTTCGTACCGATATGGAAATGGCTACTGTCCATTTTGTGCCTGCCGAAGTAGAAGAAAAAGGAAGTATTACTATTCCGCTAAAAGAATTTTCCGATATTATTAAAAATTTATCCGATGATAAAGAAATCAATTTAACGTTGGACGAAAATAATAAATTTCATATCAAATCCGGTAAAAGTAAATTTTGGGTCATGGGCACACCTAAGTCGGAATATCCGGCTATCCCCGAAGTAGAACGCGAAAACAGCGTAGAGTTAGACCCGACGCAACTGCAAAACATGGTAGAGAAAACGGCTTTTTCCGCTTCTACACAGGAAACCCGTTATATCTTAAACGGTTTATTGTGGAACAATACCGCAGATAAATTTGAAATTGTGGCTACTGACGGAGGACGCTTGGCTATTGCCTCGCACGCGGCGTTACCGGGCTCTAAAGAATTTAAGATTATTATTCCGACAAAAATTCTAAACGAAGTTTGCCGCTTTATTACGCTAGTTAAACCCGGCAAAGACAGTAAAATTAACGTCAATGTGTCGGCTAACCAAGTGAGTTTTATTCTTAATGAAACCACTTTTATTTCCCGTTTAATTGAGGGTAATTTTCCCAATTACAACCAAGTAATTCCGACGAAGAAAAACATTTCTTTTGATGTATTTTCCAAAGATTTACTGGCTTCCACCCGCCGTTCGGCGTTGTGCTCGGGCGAATTTGGAAGTGTAGTGAAATATAAATTAGAAAATAATACACTCACTGTTTCGTCTAATTCACAAAATATGGAATTTACCGACGAAATTCCGGTAGAATATACCGCTGAGCCGTTTGAAGCGGCGTTTAATCCGCAATATATTATTGACGTACTTAAAAATATCGGCGCGGACAAAGTATCTTTTTCGTTTGTAAATGCTTCCCAGCCCGTACTGGTGGAACCGGTGGGAGAAGATACATTTAAATACGTTATTATGCCGGTGAGAGCGTAATGAAATTTGGCCAACCGCCGCGGCCAACGTGGTACGCCAGTGCTAATTTAGGAGCCCGGTTTAATAAATTAAACAGCCGCCTAAACCGCCTGATGATTTTGGACCACGTATGGACGCAGTTGGTAGGCAACAAGGCAAAATTTTGGATATTACAAGCTGTTCAAAACGATACGTTACACGTAAAAGTAAAAATTGCGGTTGCTAAAAATGAATTGATTGCCCGTCGGCAACAACTCATCGGGGAAATCAATAAACATTTTGAAAAACCGTGGATTAAACGGATAGAAATTCATTAGATTTTGTATTTTTCAATAAGGAGTTTTACATGACTGAAGAAGAAAAAGAGAAGGATTATGATTCTTCCAAAATTACTGTTTTAGAAGGTTTGGAAGCGGTACGTAAACGTCCGGCCATGTACATTGGTTCAACGGGTTTACCCGGTCTGCACCATTTGGTGTACGAAGTAGTGGATAACTCGGTAGACGAAATTTTAGCCGGTGGCGCGACCACCATTACCGTCACTATTAAAGACGATATGACTTGTTCTATTCAAGACGACGGACGCGGTATCCCGGTAGATTTGATGAAAAACGCCAAAGACGCTAAACTGCGTACCAAATCGGCGTTAGAAGTAGTTATGACGGTTTTACACGCCGGCGGTAAATTTGACAGCGGCGCGTATAAAGTGTCCGGCGGGTTGCACGGGGTCGGTGTATCGTGCGTAAACGCGTTATCCGAAACGATGGAAGTAGAAGTCCGCCGCGACGGACACGTCCATTTCCAACGCTATCACCGCGGTAAGCCGGAAGATAAAGTCCAAATCATCGGCGATACAAAAGAACACGGTACAAAAGTGACGTTCCACGCCGATAAAGAGATTTTCGGCGAGTTATCTTTCTCTAATGAAACAATCGGTAACCGCTTGCGTGAAATTGCGTTCTTAAATGCCGGCGTAAAAATTATCTATACCGATGAACGCAAAGACGATAACCAAACCGTTACGTTCTTTTACGAGGGCGGTATTTCGCAATTTGTAAAATTCTTAAACGCTAACAAAAATGTCTTAAACCCCGAACCGATTTACCTAACCAAAGAGGTGGGGGATAACTACATTTCGTTTGCGATCCAATATAACGAAAGTTATTCCGAAAACGTCTTTTCCTTTGTCAATAACATTCACACCGTGGAAGGCGGTACGCACTTGAGCGGGTTTAGAAGCTCCCTAACGCGTATTATTAACGAATATATTAAAAATAATAATCTGTCTAAACACAAAGACATTTCCGTCGGCGGGGATGACATTAAAGAAGGTTTAACCGCTGTTTTATCGGTTAAAATTCCGCACCCGCAATTTGAAGGACAGACCAAAACCAAACTCGGTAACTCCGAAGTAGAAGGCATTGTCCGCTCGGTGGTGGGTGATACATTATCCACTTTCTTTGAAGAAAACCCCAAAACCGCCCGCGCCATTTGCGAAAAATGCGTCGGTGCGGCCGTGGCGCGTGAAGCCGCGCGCAAAGCGCGCGATTTAACCCGCCGCAAAGGTGCGTTAGAAGGCGGCAGCTTGCCGGGTAAACTGGCCGATTGCCAAGAACGCGACAGTGCCAAGTGCGAACTTTTCCTCGTAGAGGGTGACTCGGCCGGCGGATCGGCCAAGCAAGGGCGCGACCGCGTATTTCAGGCCATTTTGCCGCTTCGCGGTAAAATTTTAAACGTGGAAAAAGCACCGCTTGTTAAAATTCTCTCCAGCGATACCGTGCGCGATTTGATTTCAGCCGTCGGAACGGGCGTAGGGGAAGGCGAAGGCGGTTTTGATATTTCCAAATTGCGCTACGGCAAAATTATTCTTATGGCCGATGCCGACGTGGACGGACAACACATTTCTACGTTACTGCTTACGTTCTTCTACCGCCAGCTAAAACCGCTTATTGATGCGGGACACATTTATTTGGCCCAGCCGCCGCTCTACAAAGTAAAAAAAGGCAAAGTGGAGCAATACCTGCAAACCGAAGACCAAATGCAACAATGGCTCATGAAGGAAGGGCTTGCTACCGTTACTGTAACGGACACAACCAAAAATAAAGAGTTACCGCACGACGATTTGCGCGACCTCTTAAAAATCTTGCGCGATGTGGAAGATATTTTAGCCAAGTTAGAAGTCAAAAACATTACACTCAGTGATTTTATGGCGTTCTTGGCTGAAGGAAAAGTACCGCTCTACCGCATTCCGTTGCAAAGCGGCGGATTCCGTTATTTCTATACGGAACAAGAGTACCGCGATTACGAAAACCAATATGTCCAAGAAAAACGCGAAGAACTCGCCGCCGACGGTGTAGATGTGGCCACCCTCACGGACGAAGCGTTAGTGCCCGAGCACCAAAGCTTGTTTGAATTTGGCAAGCTTTTGGCGTGCGAAAAGAAACTCCAAACGTATCATTTCACGTTTGCGCAGTATCCGGCCATTGAAAGCGAAAAAGACCGCGTAAACCCGCTTTTTAAAGTAAATAACGGCAAAACCGATGTGTTGGTGTACAGCTTAGCCGAGCTGTTACATGCCGTCAAAGAAGCGGCCAGTGCCGGTGCAAGCATCCAACGCTACAAAGGTCTGGGAGAAATGAACCCCGAACAACTGTGGGAAACCACCATGGACCCGGCCCGTCGCAAACTGATTCAAGTGAAAATAAACGACGCCGCCGATACCGAACAAGCGTTTACAATGCTTATGGGCGACCGGGTAGAGCCGCGGCGCGACTTTATCCAAACCCACGCCTTAGAGGTCAAAAACTTGGATATTTAACTCTTGCCGGCGCGGTTTAACCGCCGCGCCGCAAGCTGATTTGTCCGTAACAGGAGATTTTTAACATGAGTGAAGAAAATACCAACCAGCCGCAAGCCCAAAACGTCAATGTAAACGTGGACTTGTTTGGCGATATTCAACAACGCGATATTGCGAACGAAATGCGTTCGTATTACATTGACTATGCGATGAGCGTTATCGTCGGGCGTGCTTTGCCCGACGTGCGCGACGGCCTCAAACCGGTACACCGCCGTGTGTTATATTCTATGAACGAAATGGGTTTAAAATACAATAAACCCTACAAGAAATCGGCCCGTGTGGTGGGTGACGTGCTCGGTAAATACCACCCGCACGGAGACACCGCCGTGTACGATACGCTCGTGCGTATGGTGCAAGATTTTTCGTTAAGAAAACCCTTAATTGACGGTCAAGGCAACTTCGGCTCCATTGACGGAGATTCCGCCGCCGCCATGCGTTACACCGAGTGCCGCTTGCAAAAAATTTCCGAGGAAATGCTCGGCGATTTGGACAAAGACACCGTCAAAATGATTCCCAACTACGACGGCTCTTTGTTAGAACCGTCCGTCTTGCCGGCCAAACTTCCGGCTTTGCTCGTTAACGGGTCGGCCGGTATCGCCGTAGGTATGGCAACCAACATCCCCACCCACAATTTAGGCGAAGTGTGCGACGGTATTATCGCGTATATTAAAAACCCCGATATCACCGTCAAAGAAATGATGAAAATTGTTAAAGGGCCCGACTTTCCTACCGGTGCTATTATCCGCGGTACGAAAGGCATTTACGAGTATTTTGAAACGGGCCACGGCAGTGTTAAAGTGCAAGCCGCCACGGAAATTGAAGAACGCAAAGGCGGCCGTCAAGCCATTATCGTCTCGGCCATTCCGTATCAAGTCAATAAGACCTCTTTGATTGAAAGCATTGTCGGTTTAGTACGTGATAAAAAAGTAACCGACATCGCCGATATCCGCGACGAGTCGGACCGCCGCGGTATGCGCCTTGTCATTGAAGTTAAACGCGACGGTAACGCGCAAGTCGTGCTCAATCACTTGTTCAAACATACGCAATTGCAAACGTCTTTCCCGGTCAATATGCTGGCCATTGTGGACGGACGCCCGCGTGTGTTGTCGCTTAAAGAAGTGATGAAAGCATACGTTAAACACCGCCAGGAAATCATCACCAACCGTACGAAATTTGATTTAAACAAAGCGCAAAAACGCGAACACATTTTAAACGGGTTACTCGTAGCGATTGCGAACATGGACGAAGTCGTTGCCATTATCCGCAAAGCCAAAGACCCGACGGAAGCCAAATTTACGCTCATGCAACGCTTCACGCTGACCGAAGTGCAAGCACAAGCCATTTTGGATATGCGCTTACACCAATTGACGCAACTGTCGGCTTTAGCGATTGAAAATGAGCGCAAAGAATTATTAAAACTCATTGAAGAGTTGAAATACATTTTGGGCAATCCGCAAAAAATCTTGGATATCATCGTAGAAGAACTGACCGAGCTCAAAAAAACCTACGGCGACGAACGCCGCACGGAAATCGGCCCGGATATGACCGAATTGGCGATGGAAGATTTTATTGAAAAAGAAGACGTCGTCATCACCATTTCCAACGACGGTTACGCTAAACGCATCCCGCTCTCTACGTACAAGAGCCAAAACCGCGGTGGCAAAGGCATCATCGGCAGCAAAACCAAAGAAGAAGATTTTATGGAAAACTTGTTCATTACTTCTTCGCACGCTACGATTTTGATGTTCACCAGCCGTGGCCGCGTATTTGCCCTGCGCGCATTTGAAATTCCCGAAGGCAACCGCATGTCTAAGGGCAAGGCGCTTGTAAACTTGTTGCAAATCACGGGCGAAGAAAAAGTCACTTCTACTTTGGCGATAGAAGATTTTAACCCCTCTGCCAGTAGTGACGGCCAACAAGCGTATTTAACGCTCTGCACGCGCTTAGGTACGATTAAACGCGTCGCGCTCAAAGAGTTTGAACACATCCGCCGCTCGGGCATTATTGCGATCGGCTTAGACGAGGGCGACGTGCTTATCAGCGCGCAAATGACGTTTGGCAAGAGCGATATTTTAGTGGCTACCCAAAACGGTAAATCTATCCGCTTTGACGAAAACGAAGTACGCGCCATGGGCCGCCAAGCCCGCGGGGTGCGCGCTATCAACATGGAAGAAGGCGACATCGTCGTCGGTATGGAACACGCGCCGAACGACGGCACCGAACAACCCGATGTGCTTTCCGTGTGTGAAAACGGTTTTGGCAAACGGACCGAGTTTAGCGAATATAAACGGCAACACCGTGGCGGTATGGGTGTCATTACGATTAAGACATCGGCCCGCAACGGCAAAGTCGTCGGTATTAAACTGGTGGACGAAACCAAAGACCTGATGATTATTACCGAAAAGGGTATGACGATCCGTTTACGCTGCGGGGACATCCGCTCCGTAGGCCGCAACGCGCAAGGCGTAACGCTGGCGAAGATGGAGCCGGGCGATAAGATTGCGCGCATTGCCCCGGTCGTCAAAGACGAGGAAGAGGAACAGGCTGAATAACGGCCTTGTTAAGTTCTATAAACGCGTACAACGGCACAAACATTATGTTTGTGCCGTTGTTACTTGCTACCGATAAACAATTTTCCAAATTCTATTTATTTTGCGGTGCCTTGCCCTTGACGTAGCCGGGGTTAGCAAGGGGTTCTGTTTGCCTTTGCGCCGCTGGATTTTTTAGGGTAGCGCGTAGTTTGTTTTGCGCGTGCCTAGTGAACTAGGTGCGCGCAAAAAAAGAAGTGATAGCCAAAAAGGACGCGGCCCGTAGGGTTTAGCCGTTTTTGCTATTCGGCGTTGTTAAAAAAGCTCGTCTATGATTACATAGACTTCACTTTTTTGCCTAGCCGTTTTACGCAAAAACGGCCAAACGCAATAGAGCAAATAGAATCCCTTGCTAACCCAAACGCCTATGCGCCCAACTTGCCCCGCAAACTAAAAGCGAATTTGAAAAATCATATAAACTTCTACGATGTTAGTCTTTTGGGAGGCGGGCCGTTCCACGCTCAACTTGCGGCGGCTCATCTTCTCAAATTTGAAAACATACCCGAAACGGTTGTTTTGGGCGTGCTAAAAATAACGGCCTTGGTAAGTTTAGACTTGCACAACGCACAAAACATTTCGTTTTGTGCGTTGTGTCATACTCCTGCGATACAATTTTTATTGAAGGACATAGAGGGAATATCCGCTTTTTGTTACTCGTCCGGAATTACTCATTTTCTTGCATATAGTGCCGGCGCAATATACATGGGGATCTTGTGCAAAACGGATTAAGTAATAGAGTTGTTTAGTGTCTTCGTATCTGTCAGAGGCGGCAATACATCCTGTCCAATTAGAGGTACATTTTGCCGTAAAGTCAAAAAGACCTTGTTTTTTACGGGAAGTACCGCCATAGTCAAAAGATTCCCCCGGAATTTCTATATCTAATTCTTCCAATGTTTCCGCATAGGTATTATTGGCTAAAAAATAAGCTTCTTGCGCTTCGGCGATGGCTTTTACCATAACGGCGGCTTGTACCGCGCGTGATTTTTCTACCGCTATTTTGTATTGCGGCACGGCCACCGCGGCCAAAATGCCGATAATTAAAACTACTACTAATAATTCAATAAGCGTAAATGCTTGTTTGTTGTTCATGTTGTTTCTCCGTTGATTGTTTTTTTACTGACTCTTTATTATCGTTTTTTTTTTTGATCTGTCAAGTCAAATGTTCCGCTTTGGCAAAATTCAGCTGTGTTTTGGAGGGGCGAAAACGGGCAATATGGCGGCAAAAAGCGCGGGAATAATAAAAATCTCGTATAATTCAAACATTCGTTTAAAAACAGTTTACAAGCACGGGGGAAAAGTGGTATAAAAAGATAAGGGTGATACTATGCGAACAAATCCACATATTTTGGAAGTTGACACACGTGCTTGGCTTAAGCGTTTAGCGGACAAGCAAGGCAAACCGTTTACGCTGGCCGACGTGCCGGAACAGTTTTTAGATACGGCGCAAGCCATGGGTTTTGATGCCGTATGGCTCATGGGCGTGTGGAAACAAAGCCCCAAAGCCGGCGAAATTGCCCGTGCGAGTGCAGACATCCAAAATCAAGTCCGTGCCATTAAACCCGATTTTAACCCCGACGACATTACCGCATCACCCTACGCCGTTTATGATTATGTTGTAGATGAATCGCTTGGCGGTAACGACGCTTTGCAAGCACTACGCAAACGGTTGCAAGCGCGCGGAATATCGCTTTTATTAGATTTTGTGGGGAACCACATGGCTATTGACTGCCCCGCCGTAGAACAAGACCCCGATTTGTTTGTCAATTCCGGCACGGCTGAGCCCGCGCACCATAAAGATTGGTTTTTTAAAACGCAAAAAGGTATTTTTATCGCACACGGGCGCGACCCGTATTTCGCACCGTGGACCGATACCGCGCAACTAAATTATTTCAATCCCAAAACGCGCGAATTTATGTTAAACAATTTGCACCGCGTTGCCGAACTGTGCGACGGCGTGCGTTGCGATATGGCCATGCTGACGCTAAATAAAGTCCACCGCGATATTTGGTGGGAATTTATCGGCGGTACACTACCCAAACGCGAATTTTGGAGCGAGGCCTTGGAAACCATCCGCGATGCATACCCCGAATTTACTTTTATTGCCGAGGTCTATTGGGGTTTAGAGTGGGAAGTGCAGGAACTCGGGTTTGATTATACGTACGATAAAATTTTGTACGACCGGTTGCGCTTTTCCAACCCGCAAGATATTAAAGGGCACTTGGGCGCGGAGCACTTGTATCAAATGCGCTCCATGCGTTTTACCTCTAACCACGACGAGGAAGAAAGCTTAAAGGCCTTCGGGCGCGAGAAATCACTCGCCGCCAGCGCAATTATTGCCACATTGCCCGGTGCGCGGCTCTTTCAGTTTTTTCAACTTTTGGGCCGTCCGGCGCGTATGCCTATTCAATACGTGCAAGATTGGTTTGAAAAAGATGACGAAGTGTTTGCGTATTACCGCAAACTACTGGCTATTGCATCTGCCCCGGCGTTCCACGGCGGACAATGGAGTTTGTATAACGTCGGTGCGCAAGAAGATAATTCTTGCCAAAATATCTTATCCTGGCAATGGAAACAAATGAACACGGGCAAGCTAATCGTTATCAATTACAGTGATACTCCCGCCAAATGCCGCTTGCCGCTAAAAGGCGTGAGAGGTGCCACCGTAACGGAAGAATTTTCCGGCAACAAAATTGCCATTACCGACGACGCCCGCGCGCAAGGTATGGTGTTGGAACTTAAACCCTACGAGAGCAAAATCTTCACGTTTCAGATATAATAATAACTGTTCGTAACTTCTATAAGCACGCACACGGGCACAACTTTTAGTTGCGCCCGTGTTTGCGTGTTCCCGATAAACAATTTTCCAAAATCTGCCAATTTGCGCGTCCCTTGGGCTTGACGTAGCTACCGCTACGCCTATGCGCCCAACTAGCCCGCGCAACTTGGAGCGATTTTGAAAAATCATATCAACATCTGCGTTGTTGGTCTGTTGCGAAACGACTTTGGTAAGTTACGATTCGCGCACAACGCACAAAATTAGTCTATTTTGTGCGTTGTGTTTTTTCCGGGCAAATTTTTTATAATATAACTATACACGCCTGCGCGCGCGTTCGGACCGGAGAAAAAAATGTCACTGAAAGATTTTTCTGCGCAAGATCATGTGGCTATCACAACGTTAGGTTTAGAATTTGCCACCGCGGAAATTTTAGGAGCGGGTTTTGGTTTTTGGCTGGATAAAAAATATAATTCTTCTCCGTGGTTTTTAGTGGCGGGTGCGGTAGTCGGTTTTATGTTAGGCATGTATATTGTGTGGCGTCGGGCCAAAGACATGGAACGGGAAAAGAAAAATGAACGTCGCTGATACCATAGCACATCATATTTTAGATCACGATTGGGGCGTAACATTAGGCGGACTACGCGTGCCGGTTACGACGCACTCGGTCACTATTTTTGCGGTCAGCGTGTTGTTGCTTGTTGTGTTGTCGTGGGCCAGCCGCCCGCGTCAAAGTAAGTCCGGGCGTTTGCTTACGACCCTTTTAGAAGAATATGTTTCGTTCATCCGCGACGGACTTGTTTTGCCCAACATGGGCGCGGAAGGAAAAAGCTTCTTGCCGTATTTCTGCACGCTTTTCTTATTTATTCTTTGCGTTAATTTGGCGGGTATGATTCCGGAAATGAAAACCGCCACATCTAACATTTCCGTTACGGCGGCACTTGCGCTTTGTTCCGGCGGAGTCATTTTATACAGCGGGCTTAAATACCACGGGGTTATCGGGTTTTTGAAAGGTTTTGTGCCGTCGGGCACGCCGGCGTGGCTCGTGCCGCTTATTTTCCCGTTGGAAGTGATCAGCACGATTATTAAAGTGTGTGTGCTCGCTATTCGTTTATTTGCCAATATGCTTTCCGGGCACATGGTGCTGATTTGTTTACTGCTCATCATTTTTATCGTTGGAAAAATGAGCGTGTTTGCCGGGGCGGGAGCGTTACTACCTGCCATGGGGTTAGAGATTTTTATGACGTGCTTGGAGTTGTTAGTTGCATTTTTACAGGCGTATGTGTTTACGCTTTTGACGGCAATTTTTGCCGGGTCTGTGATACATACGCACTAAAATTTAATTTACGGGGAAACCCGAAAAAGGAGAGAAAACTATGGAATTAGCCGTGTTAAAATATATTGCCGCCGGGCTCGGTGCCGGATTAGTGGTTATCGGTGCGGGTTTTGGGTTGGGCAAAATCGGTGCGGCGGCCTTGGAAGGTACGGCCCGCCAACCGGAAGCCGGTTCTGACTTGCGCACCACCATGATTATTATTGCGGCCTTGTTAGAAGGGGCGGCCATGTTGGGTTTAGTTATCTGCTTGCTCACCATGGTAATGTAGTTTAAAGGAAAGATATGGAAGATTTATTGAATCCCGACGTCGGGGTAACAATACTTACCATTTGTAACTTTTTGCTCCTCGTTTATCTGCTTAAAAAATTTGCGTGGAACGGTATTATCGGCGCGTTGGAAAAGCGCGAAACGCAGATTGCCACAGATAAACAGCAAGCACAACAAGCGCGCGAAGAAGCCCAACAATTAAAAGCATCGTTGGACGAAAAATTAAACCGCGTAGCCGAAGAAGCCGCCCAAAAAATGGCGCAAGCCGTTAAAACGGGCGAAGCACAACGCGACCAACTGATAGCGGCTGCCAAAGAAGAAACGCAACGTATGTTAGAACAAGCAAGGGAGCGTATAGAGGCGGAGAAAAATCACGCCTTGGCCGATATCCGCGGCGAGATTGTCCGTACGGCGATATTGGCGGCCAAAAAAGTGGCGCAAGAAGAATTAAACGACGCAAACGCACACGCGACGGTAGAACGTGTGCTGGATGAATTAAAAAATAAATAGATATGACAAACAGCACTGCTTCTCGCGCGGCCAAGCGTTATGCCGCCGCTTATGATAACTTGAGCACCACCACGGCGCAGGCCGTTTTGCGTGCGGAAGAATTATCGTCTGCGGCCAAGGCGCTTTTGGGAGTAAACGATTTGTTAAATGCTCCCACCGTGCCGCTTGCAAAAAAGCAAGAGGCGGTACGCGCAGCATTAAAAAATTGGCCGCAAGTAGCGTCTTTTGTGGAAGTGCTGTTGGGTGCGAAGCGTTATAATTTGCTCACGCAAATTGTGGAAGATGTTTGCGCGCTCACCGATAAACGGCAAGGTATTTTGCGCGCACAGGTGGTATCGGCCCGGTCGTTATCCGAAACGGAGAAACAACACACCGAACAAGTGCTTTCTGCGCGCTACGGGCAGGAGATAAAGGCAGATTTTCAGACGGACCCCGCCCTTTTAGGCGGACTTAAAATTTGGTGTAATGGCGAACTTTTAGACGGTAGTTTGCAAGGGCAACTGGACCGTTTACAAGAAGAACTTATTAAATAACGGGAAGAATATGGCAATCAGACCGGAAGAAATTACAAAAATTATTAAAGAAAAAATAGAACATTTTGATACGTCGGTAGACGTAAGCGAAGTGGGCACTGTGATTCAAGTGGGCGACGGCATCGCCCGCGTGCACGGGCTTAACAACGTCAAGGCCTCTGAACTGGTGGACTTTGGTAACGGCATCAAAGGGATGGCGATGAACTTAGAGTACGACAATGTCGGTTGTGTGTTGATGGGCCCCGATACGCAAGTAAAAGAGGGAGATACCGTCAAACGTACCGGTGAAGTCATCAGCATTCCCGTGGGTGCAGGCGTAATCGGGCGCGTGGTAGATCCGCTGGGACGCCCGTTAGACGGTAAAGGCGAAATTAAAACCGATAAAAACATGCCCTTAGATATCGTTGCCCCCGGTATCATTGACCGCCAACCCGTTAAACAACCCTTGCAAACCGGTATCAAAGCCATAGACTCTATGGTCCCTATCGGCAAAGGACAGCGCGAACTGATCATCGGCGACCGCCAAACCGGTAAAACCGCTATTGCCATTGACGCGATTATCAACCAAAAAAATATCCCGGAAAACGAACGCTGTATTTGTATTTATGTAGCCGTCGGACAAAAACAAAGTACGGTGGCGCAAGTCGTCAAAACATTAACTGATTTTGGTGCCATGGATTATACGGTAGTTGTATCGGCTACGGCCTCTGACCCGGCGTCGCTTTTATATATTGCGCCGTATGCAGGTTGTGCTATCGGCGAGTATTTTATGTGGCAAGGCAAAGATGTGCTTATCGTGTATGATGATTTATCCAAGCACGCGCAGGCCTATCGCCAGATGTCGCTTTTGTTGCGCCGTCCGCCGGGACGTGAGGCCTACCCCGGCGACGTGTTTTATTTGCATTCCCGTTTGTTGGAACGCGCTTGCAAACTTTCCAAAGAAAACGGCGGCGGTTCTATTACCGCGCTACCGATTATTGAAACACAAGCCAACGACGTTTCGGCCTATATTCCGACAAACGTCATTTCTATTACCGACGGTCAGATTTATTTGGAAAGCAACCTCTTTTTAAGCGGCATTAAGCCCGCGGTCAACGTGGGGTTGTCCGTTTCGCGCGTGGGCGG
This sequence comes from Candidatus Avelusimicrobium caledoniensis, assembly GCF_902756455.1. Lineage (NCBI taxonomy): Bacteria > Pseudomonadati > Elusimicrobiota > Elusimicrobia > Elusimicrobiales > Elusimicrobiaceae > Candidatus Avelusimicrobium > Candidatus Avelusimicrobium caledoniensis. Next base: position 28,552 of record NZ_CACVRB010000009.1, read on the forward strand.
CAGTGCCCAACGCAAAACCATGCGCAAAGTGGCGGGTACACTTCGTATTGATTTATCGCAATACCAAGAATTAGCGGGCTTTGCCCAATTTGGCTCGGAGTTAGATAAAGAGTCCCAACGCCAAATTGCCCGCGGACAGCGCATGACGGAACTGTTAAAACAAAACCAGTATGCGCCGCTAACGGTGGGAGAGGAAGTCCTCTCGTTATATGCGGGTACGCACGGATATTTGGATGAATTAAAAGTAACCGATGTGTTGCCGTACGAAAAACAACTGTTGGCGTATGTGCGCGCCGAACAACAAGAAGTGCTTAACGAACTTAACACGTCTAACGAGCTTACCGAAACTTTAGAGAAAAAAATCGTTGCTTTATTAGACCAATTTAAAACGGTGTTTAAAGCCGGAAAATAGGAGAAAACCATGGAAACAAAATCAAAGAAAAAATACTTAGTTACCGGCGGAGCCGGCTTTGTAGGCAGTAACATTGCCAAAACACTGGAAGCCGAAGGGCACGAAGTAACCGTGTTGGATGACTTTTCCAAAAACGGACATTTCAAAAACTTAATCGGTTTCAAAGGCGACGTCATTACGTGCGATTTGTTTACCAACGTGCCGCACGATATGTATTTTGACGCTATCTTCCACGAGGCCGCCATTACAGATACGACGGTTATGGACCAAAAAGCCATGATGGAACAAAACGTGGAAGCGTTTAAAAATTTATTGGAGTTTGCCGCGGAAAACGAAATTAAAAAAGTGATTTACGCTTCTTCCGCCGCCACGTATGGCAACGGACCCGTTCCCAACGTGGAAACACAACCCACCCACCCGGAAAATGTGTACGGGTTTTCCAAAGTGATTATGGACAATGTCGCCCGCCAATTTTCCGAAGATAACAACGATATGAAAATTATCGGGCTTCGCTATTTTAACGTTTACGGTCCGGGCGAATATCACAAAGGCAAAATGGCCAGTATGGTCTATCAGCTCTACAACCAAATGAAAGAAGGCAAACGTCCGCGCGTCTTTAAATACGGCGAACAACAACGTGATTTTGTGTATGTAAAAGATATTGTCAAAATCAACATGTGCGCGCTCAAAAACGGCAAAGAAACCGGCGTTTTCAATGCCGCTACCGGCGTGCCGCGCGATTACAACGCCATTATCGCGTGTTTAAATAAAGAGCTCGGCACAAATTTGGAGCCGGAATATATTGACAATCCGTATCCGTTCTTTCAACTCAAAACGCAAGCGGATATTACAAAGTCCAAAGAAAAACTCGGCTACGAGCCGGACTATACGCTTGAAAAAGGTATTGCCGATTACGTAGCTATTTTGGAAGGCCGCAAAATTTAGGGAGTTTTATGCAGTCGCTTAGGGACATCCGGCAAAACATCAAAGCCATTAAATCTACGCAACAGATTATGCAGACGATGAAAATGATTTCAAACGCCCGCATACGCCGCGCGCAAGATGCCATGGCCGCCGCGCGTCCCTTTGCGACTAAAATGTTGGAAATGGTGTCCGACCTCACCCCGGCCGTGCTGGCTTTGCCACAACCGCAAGACGGCGGCGAACGGTGGGCGAGCCGTTTGTTTATTAACCGCACCGCCGATGAAAACAAAATCGGTTTACTGGTTATTACGGGCGATAAAGGGCTGACCGGCTCTTTTAATGCTGTTGTGTTGCGTGCGGCGATGCGGTTTATCAAAGAACACCACGAAAAAGAAATTTTTATATTTGCTATCGGCAAAAAAGGGCGCGATTTCCTGGCGCGTTTAAAAATGCCGAATTTGCATATTGTGTACGAAAGCGTGGGTATTTTTCCGAAAGTGTCTTATGCGCATGCGGAACTCCTCGGCGAAGCGGTACTAAAAAATTTTTTAGAAGAAAAATTACAAAATGTAACGCTTATTTATAACGATTTTAAGTCGCTGGCAAGCCAAAATTTAGTAGAACAAACTATTTTGCCGTTTGCACCTAAAGCCGCGCAAGAAAAAATTTCCGCCAAAGAATTTGAATTTGAGCCGGGGCTATTGGAAATTTTTAAACTGATGGTGCCGCGCTTAGTTAAAGCCAATATGTACCGCGTGCTTTTGGAGTCGCAAGCGGCTAACTTGGCGGCGACTACCAGTGCGATGGACGCAGCCAGCAAAAACGCGGGCGAGATTGTCGGTGCGCTGGGGCTTAAACTAAACAAAGTGCGCCAAGCGGGTATTACCAACGAAATTTTAGATATTGTAAACGGGGCGGAAGCTCTGAATAATTAACGGGGAATTATATGGGAAAAGTAATTCAAGTAATCGGAGCGGCGGTGGATATTCAATTTGACCAAGACCACCTGCCTGCTATTGAAAACGCCATTGAAATTGAAATGGACGGCGGCCGTAAAATCACAGCCGAAGTAGCCCAACAAATGGGTGACGGCGTGGTGCGTTGCGTGTCGCTAGAGAGCACCGACGGATTGCAACGCGGAGCAAACGCCGTAGATACGGGGGCGCCTCTTACCGTGCCGGTGGGTGAAAAATGTTTAGGGCGGTTACTCAACGTGTTAGGCCAACCGCAAGACCACAAAGGCGATATTAACGCCGAGATGAAACTTCCCATTCACCGTGCGGCTCCGTCTTTGGAAGATCAAAACCCGACCCCGGAAATTTTTGAAACGGGTATCAAAGTAATTGATTTAATTGCACCGTACATGAAAGGCGGAAAAGTGGGTCTTTTCGGCGGTGCGGGCGTGGGTAAGACCGTGCTTATTATGGAGCTTATCAACAACGTCGCGCGCGAACACCACGGCAGTTCCGTTTTCGGCGGAGTGGGCGAACGCAGCCGCGAAGGTAACGACCTCATGTTAGAAATGAGCGAGTCCAAACTTTCCGACGGCAGTACCGTATTAGATAAAACCGTTCTCGTTTACGGACAAATGAACGAGCCGCCCGGAGCGCGTGCCAAAGTCGCTTTAACGGCGCTTACGCAGGCAGAATATTTCCGCGACGTAAAAGGTCAAGACGTACTGTTGTTTTTAGATAACATTTTCCGCTTTGTGCTCGCCAACTCCGAAGTGTCTGCGCTCTTGGGCCGTATGCCTTCGGCGGTGGGTTATCAGCCCACGCTTAACACGGAAATCGGCGCACTCCAAGAGCGTATCACGTCTACCAAAAAAGGGGCTATTACCTCTATTCAAGCCGTGTACGTGCCCGCGGACGATTTAACCGATCCCGGCGTGGCGGCTACGTTTACGCACTTAGATTCTACGTCTGTACTGTCGCGCCAGATTGCAAGTTTGGGTATTTATCCGGCGGTGGATCCGTTGGAATCTTCCTCGCGCATTTTGGACCCGCGCATTTTGGGCGAAGAACATTACAATGTGTCCCAACGCGTGCGCCAAATTTTACAGAAATATAAAGACTTACAAGATATTATCGCCATTTTGGGTATGGACGAACTGTCCGACGAAGACAAAAAAACCGTCGGACGTGCGCGCCGCATCCAAAAGTTTTTATCACAGCCGTTCTCGGTGGCGGAACAATTTACGGGCCACCCCGGCAAATATGTTAAACTGGCCGACACGATTAAAGCATTTAAAGGCATTGTAGAGGGCGAATATGACCATATCCCCGAATCGTGCTTTTACATGTGCGGCGGCATAGAAGACGTTTTGGCGAAATACGAAGAAGTCAAAAACCGCGAATAATATGGCGAAAAAATTAAAACTCAATCTCATCACGCCGCAAAAGCAACTGCTTACCGACTTGGAAGTAGATATGGTGGTGTTGCCTGCGCTTTTGGGCGAAATGGGTATTTTGCCCGGACACGTGCCGGTGCTTGTGCAACTAACCTATGGCGATTTGCGCTATAAAAAAGACGGCAAAGATTTTGATTTTGCCGTTATGGGCGGGTTTGTGGAAGTAAAGGATGACGTGGTAAACGCGTTTGCCGAAGGGGCTGACCTAGCGGACGAGATTGACGAAGAAGCCGAAAACCAAAAGATCAAAAAAGCCAAAGATGCGCTATCTAAAAAAGATGCGGATATTGATTTTGAACTGGCGGAAATTGAGTTAAAGCAAGCCATTACCCGCATGAAAGTAAAACGTCGCAAACTCAACTAAATAAATCAAAAAATGCCCCTCGTTTTTACGAGGGGCATTTTTACGTTATTGAAATTGCTCTCTTAATTGTTTGCAAAGAGCTTTGCCACGGTTACTGTTGTTGTGGAGACAACTGCCAAAATTGTTGCCGCGCCACATGAGTTTAATGACAAATTTTTCATTATTCGTATGACTCATGGAATCGCAACTGTCTTGTGAACAATAAGTAAGTTCGTAAGTTGGAGCGAGTGTTGATATCGCAAAGTAAAATTTCGGACAATATATGCCGTTTTTACTCCACGTTATATTTGGACAAGTTTTGGTTACATCTATATCTAAAGCCGTCAAATCGGTTGTATACTCTGCGTTGGCCATAAAATACACTTCTTCGGCAGTGTTAATAGATTTAATAAGTGGCACATAAGGCATAATGCGGCTTTTGTCTACGGCTAAGTTGTACTGCGGCAACGCCACCGCCGCTAAAATACCAATGATCAGAACAACAACTAACAGCTCAATGAGTGTAAACGCTTGTTTGTTTTTCATATTGTTTGCTCCTTAATATATTTTTTTCGTCCCTTTATTATCGTTTTTTTTTTTGATTTGTCAAGGCCCAGCAAGAAAGTTGTTGCGTTGCAAAGCAACACAGCAAACAGAGTGTGGCTCTAATTAAGTGGAAGATAGCTCCCAAAATGCCTGCCCCCGGCAAGGGGGTCTAATTATTTTTCCGCCTCAAAAAACGGTGGGGGAACAACTATAATAAAAAATACGCAACTTGCGTTTAGGGGGGAGAAATGAAAACATACCTGAAATATATAAGCGTGTCGGTGCTTTTGTGCGGTAGCGTGTTTGGGTACGCTGCTAAAAATCAAGGGCATTATCAATCGCGTATGGTGGAGAAGTTACCCGCTTTCCACGCCATTAACGTGCAGGGCGATTTTGATGTTGATTTCATGCAACATCCTACTGCCACGGCACACGTCAGCGGGCCGGAAAAAACGGTACAAGCCGTTTCGCTAAGCGTTAAAGATGGGGTATTAAACGTGGGATTTGTACGGGGTGCCAGACCAATTAAATCGGATAAAATGCGCGTTATGCTTACCGGGCCTTCTTTGCATGAAGTTGCTATCTATGGCAAAGGAGATGTGCACGTGCGCGGATCGCTAAACGTGCAAGATTTAACCGTTACGTTAACGCAAGAAGGCGAGTTTTCGGCTGACGGACTCACGGTACAAAATTTACATATTCACGCGGCGGGCAAATCGGAAGCGGATATCAACCGTTTAGATGCCCACCATGTACAAGCCGTAGCCGATGACAACGGCGACATTGAACTGGCCGGCTTGGCATTAACGGCTGAATTGCAAAACCACGGGGCGGGCGATATAGACGCGTCCGATATGCGCGTGCAAACGGCTACGGCTAGCGTTAACGGGAAAGGCGAAATTTCCGTTTCTGCCTACGAAAAATTAACGGCCGCCGTAATCGGAAAAGGAAAAATTAAATATAAGGGAAGTCCTGTTTCATTAGAGCGAGCCGGAAATATCAAGCGTATTGTACAAGATACGGATGATTAACCAAACACCCCCGCAAAAGCGGGGTTTTTTACTATAATGGAGTTATGAAACAAATACTGCTTATAGGGGCCCTGTTGGGTTTGGCAGCTTGTGCCACCCCGGAAAAAAGAGTGTTGGTCGGCGCCGACCGTGACGCTCATGGCTGTATCGGCTCGGCCGGGTACGTGTGGAACGAGTCGCTTCAGCAATGTGTACGGCCTTGGGAATTAAAAAAATAGTTGTTTGACACATGTAGAGCCAACTTGGTATAATAAAAAAGTCCCCAGAGGGGACAGTTTTGTCTAAAGAAAATTGAATGGCCAGATTTGATAACAGAAGAGTATACAAGCAAGACTTGTATTGCCGTAACCAAAACATCCGCGCGGCCGAAGTGCGCGTGATTGATTCGGACGGTACCATGTTAGGTATCTTTCCGACGCGCCAAGCCGTTGCTATGGCCAAAGAACAAGAGTTGGACTTAGTGGAAATTTCACCCAACGCCCAACCTCCTGTCTGTAAAATACTGGATTACAACAAGTACGTTTACGAACAGGGTAAAAAAGCCGCCGAGGCCAAAAAGAAACAAGCGAAGGTTTCTCTTAAGGAGCTCCGCATTAAATCGCGTATTGCTCCGCATGACTTAGAAGTTAAACTCCGCCAAATTGAGGAGTTCTTGCGTAAGAAAAACCAAGTGCGTTTTGTAGTGGTCTTCCGCGGGCGCGAAAACCAACATAAAGATTTGGGTATCCAAATTTTAAATGATACCGCTAAACGGTTGGAAGAATTGGCTACGGTGGACGGAGGTCTGCAACAGCTGGGTAACCGCATGAGCATGACCTTTGTACCTAAAAACTAAACCGATTTTTCGGCTTTTTTTGTAGTGACTGCGTTCGGGGCTTGACCGGCTCCCGCCGCAGGTTGTGTAAATAAAAGCCAATTAAACAAAAGGAATAAAAAAATGCCTAAATTAAAAAATCACAGTGGCGGTAAAAAGCGTTTCCGCAAAACCGCTACGGGTAAATTCACCCACAGAAAAGCCGGCAGAAAACACTTGCTAACGCCTGTTTCTGCCTCACGCAAACACGACATGCGTAAGACCGGGGTTATCACGCCCGAGTCCAACAAAGGCAAGATCTTAGAAAAGTATCTGCCCATGGCCAAATAAGAGGTTGAAACATGAGAATTAAATTCAGCGTTCCCAGACACGCAAGAAAGAAAAAAGTATTGAAAAGAGCCAGCGGCTATTACGGAGATAAATCCCGCCGCTTGCGCATGGCTACGCAACAACTCGGTAAATCCGGTGTTCATGCGTATGTTGACCGCAAAGACAAAAAAACCACCTATCGCCAAACGTGGATTATGCGTATTAACGCCGCGGTGCGCGAAGAAGGGTTGTCTTACTCTAAATTCATCAGCGGGCTTGCCAAAGCCAACATCACGCTTAACCGCAAGATGCTTAGCGAAATGGCGATTAAAGACCCGGTGTCCTTCAAGAAATTGGTGGATATCGTTAAAGCCGCTAAATAGTTTAGCTAGTGTAAAGGCAAAAACACCCCCGCCAAAAGACGGGGGTGTTTTGTGTGATAAAAATTTATTGTTGATAGACCCACCCTATCCAACCGGTATTGATAGAAGGACTGGGATCATTTGTTTCTTGTTGACAGACTTTGGCTTGAGGTTGGTTCAGACTATCCACAAAAGCGATACATAGGGTTTGCCCAGCATTTTGTGGGGCGTGAGCAAAGCGAATTTGGTAGTCCATTTGAATAGAACTGTTGCGGCATTTTACAAAGGCATCACCGCTAAATGACATTAGGCGGCACATGCCCCAATTAAAGTTGTAATCTACATACGTGGAGTTATCCGTGGTAGAGGTGGGCGTAGGGGATTCTATGCTTAGTTCTTCTAAGTGGGTTGTATATTGTCCGTTAGCTAAATAGTAAAGTTCTTCGGCCTGAGCCAGACTGCGCGTTAGATTCTTTAACGTGGCATAACGGCTTTTAACAACTGCCTTTTGATATTGCGGCAACGCCACCGCCGCCAAAATACCGATGATTAAAACTACTACCAATAATTCAATAAGCGTAAATGCTTTGTTGTTTTTCATATTGTTTGCTCCTTAATACTATTGTCATCCTGAACTTGATTCAGGATCTCACCTTATGGTTGTTTTAGAAAGAGGTGAGATTCCAAATCATTGTCATCAGACCCCGGATAAAGACCTTCCGGGGCGCGGCCAAGCGGTAAAGGCCGCGGTTTGGAATGACATTTATTATATTTTCTGTCCCTTTATTATCGTTTTTTTTTTTGATTTGTCAAGCGGAACTTGTCAACTTGGCAAATTTACGTCGGGCATGGCGTTTTAAAAGGGGGTCTGTTGTGAAGAAAAATCGGTAAAAGGATGTTTTTTGTGTTTTTCCAAAAAAGCATATTTTTAAACCTTTTTTGTAATTTTTAAAAGACTTGTCAAATTTGTTTTTCCGACGGTAAAATAAAAACAGTTGCGCGCGCGCCGCATTTTGTGGTACAATAAATACGGAGCTAAAAAAGGAGTCTTTGTATGTACTGCAATCGTTTAAAGCGAAAGTGTCAGTGCACGCCCGAGCCGCACAGTAGTCGGCTCAAGGGGGCGGAGGTAGTATATCCTTTTTATGCGATCCTGTCCGATTTACAAAATAGCTGTATCAAAGCGTACCTATTTCAAACTAGGTCCAAAAGGCAAAAAAAACTAGGTCTTTTGGGCCTAGTTTTTTTTATGTTCATGCGCAATAATATAATTAAGGAGATCTTATGAGAGCGTTTATGGCCGTTATCTTAAGTGCCTGCTTGATGTTGAGCAGTGTTACGCCTTCGTTAGCGGGAGGGATCCCGGTAAGAGGCGTAACCCGCATTGTTCGTATCAAACCGGTAGAATTACGCCCTAACTCTTATAAA
>NZ_CACVRB010000010.1:0-78262 GCF_902756455.1 Candidatus Avelusimicrobium caledoniensis
AAAGGAATGATGTCCCTATCGGGCCATTGTCAGGCAAAGCCTGACCTACCTAAATTACAACGCTCCGGCTTTACGTTAATAGAATTATTAGTCGTCGTTCTCATCATCGGCATTTTGGCGGCGGTGGCTCTGCCACAGTATAAAGTGGCGGTAACAAAAGCGCGGATAGGCACCATGCTCCCGTTACTCAAAGCGATTTCTCAAGCAGAAGAAGCATATTATATGACAAACGGAGCATATACATACATCAGTACAGATAATAACCCTACTGACATAGAATTTACCGGATGTACCCAATCACATCCGGGTAATTTGAGTTGGAATTGCGGCAATAATTTTTTACTTGATTTCAATACCAATAACTACGTGGCTGCGGTATATTGCCCGGGCTATAACACGGCCTCGGCTATATGTAACTCTCACAAAGATTTTCAAATTCTCAAGTATTATCAGCACCCGCGTTCGGACTATGCCAAGCCCCTAGCCGGAAAATGGAAATGTGAAAGCACCACTACCTTAGGGCAAAAGATTTGCGGATCACTAAAATTTGATTAGTTCTTTTCTCACTTCGCCCACGAGATAAAAAGAGCCCGTTACGAGCACTACGTCGGCTTGTTCTTGTGCGCGGGCAAGCGCGGCAGAAACGTCCGGCACGAACGTCCACCCGGACGGCAAAATTTCGCCCGTCTTTTGTGATGAAAATTTTTCTATATCCCGCATTCCGACTCTGCGGGATGACGAGAAAAATTTTACCGCGCGCGGCGAAGAAACAACCGTTACTATTCCCGTCTTAAAACGCGCGGATAACATAGAAATCATTTTCGGATAATCTTTATCTTGCATAAACGCGCATAACACCGTCGCGCGTTTGTTGGCAAACGGCGTTGTCTGCCAAAACGCGAGTAAATTTTCCATAGCGGGCGGATTGTGCGCCCCGTCTAAAATAATTGTTTTTTTCCCACGCGTAAAAATTTCAAACCGCCCGGGCACACTTACTTTTTCCAAACCGCGCTGTAAAATTTCATCTGCAATTCCCAACAATTTCGCCGCGCGGTGCGCCAACTGTTTATTTTGTTCTTGCGCGTTTCCGGGGAAATTTTCCGCACAGACTATTTCTAACGGAGCTTCTTTTGTGCGGGCTGTTTCTTGCACCACGCGCAAGGCCTCAGACGGCAAAAAACCGCACAACACCGGCACGCCGGGCTTAATAATGCCGGCTTTCTCAAAAGCAATTTTTTCTAAACTGTCGCCGAGCAAGTGCGTATGGTCCAAGCCGACAGAAGTAATGATAGATAAAACAGGTGCACACACATTGGTTGGATCTTTACGCCCGCCAAGGCCCGTTTCCAACACTACATACTGCGCGTTTTTTTCGGCAAAATAAACAAAAGCGGCCGCCGTTAACACTTCAAAAAAATTAAGCGGCTCTTGTTCGTGCGCAAGCACTTTTTCCACCGCGTTTATAAAATCATCCGGCGTGATTTCCATCCCATTAAACTGGATACGCTCCGTCGGAGAAATTAAATGCGGCGAAATAAACAGCCCCGTTTTATGCCCCGCCAGCGAAAGCGCATGCGCCAACAACGTACACACCGTTCCTTTGCCGTTCGTGCCCGCCACGTGGATAATTTTGTAATTTTGGTGCGGATTACTTAACCGCGCCAACAGTTCCTTAAACGCAACTAAACCCGCGCCGCGGTTTTGTGCGGTGCGGGTTTGTAAATCAGTAAACCACGTATTAAAATTCATCTTTATCGGGGTTATAGCGGCGGATATTTGCCCCGAGCGCAGTTAGTTTTTCTTCTAATTTTTCATATCCGCGGTCAATGTGATAGACGCGTTCCACTTCCGTTTGGCCCTTGGCGCAAAGCCCGGCCATAACAAGTGCAAACCCGCCGCGCAAATCGGACGCTTGCACGTGGGCGGCGGATAATTCTTTTACGCCCGTCACGCGCGCCAAACTTTTCTCCGTAGAGATCTGCGCGCCCATACGCACCAGTTCCGGCGCGTGCATAAAACGGTTTTCAAAGATATCCTCATCCACTTCCGCCGTTCCGTTGCATAGCGTCATCAGCGTCATCCACGGCGCTTGCAAGTCCGTCGCAAAGCCGGGGTACGGCGCGGTGCGAACACGCAAGGGCTTAATTTCCCCGTCGTAAGCGTGTACATGCACGGAGTCCGGGCCGATGTCTAGCGTAAACCCGGCCTCTTGCAAATCTTCCCATAAAATTGCGTTATGCTCCGGCACGCAACCTGATACCGTCACGTCGCCGCGCGTGGCCGCCGCCGCGAGCGCATACGAGCCCGTTTCAATGCGGTCGGCTACCACGGTATGTTCCGCCCCGTGCAAGGTTTTTACACCTGTGATAATCAGTTGGCCTTTATCGCCTACGCGAATATCGGCCCCCATATCGTTTAAGAAGGCAATTACGTCGTCAATTTCCGGCTCTTTGGCTACGTTTTCCAAAATCGTTTCGCCCGCAATCAAACACGCGCACATCAGTAAATTTTGCGTCGCACCCACGCTGGGGAAACGCAACACAATTTTAGCGGCGTTTAATTTGTCTGCTTTAATCAGCACGTTACCGGCTTTTGTTTCACACGTCGCGCCCAATTTTTCAAATCCTTTTAAGTGGATATCCACCGGGCGCACGCCGATAGCGCAACCGCCGGGGAGCGGAATTTCCGCCTGTTTAAAACGCGCCAACAAAGGCCCGGCCACCCAAAAACTTGCCCGCATTTGTTTGACAAGTTCATAGGGCAAATCGTTCTTTAATTTTCCGTTCGGCTCAATGGTAACGGTATTGTTTTGGTACGTTATTTTTTTACCCAAATACTCCAAAATTTTAAGTGTCGTGCGCACATCACGCAAGTTGGGCACGCGGTGAATCACGCACGGCTCGTCGGTAAGCAGCGTGGCTACCAAAATGGGTAGTGCCGCATTTTTACTGCCGCTGACGTGCACCGTACCGTGTAATTTTTTCCCGCCCTCAATCAAAAACCGATCCATAAAAACTCCTAAAATTTTAAATTTTTTGAGCAAGCACAAAACGCTCTATTCCCACTATATCTTTTTTGACGTTTGCTTGCCAGCCGATTTCTTGTAGCCCCCGCGCAACGGCCGCGGCTTGCCCTTTACAAAGTTCCAACGCCAGCCACCCGCCGGGGTTTAAATAATCGCCCGCCACCGAGCACAACGGCCGCACGATATCCAAGCCGTCCTGCCCGCCGTCTAGGGCAAGCCGCGGCTCGCGCAAAACTTCACGTGTCAGCGTATCTACAATTTCGGTAGGGATATATGGAGGGTTGGAAATAATTAAATCAAATGTACCTGTTACACCTTCCCACAAATCACTTTGCAGTAAATGGACTTGTTCGTGCAAGCGAAATTTTTTGACGTTCTCTTGCGCAACCGCAAGTGCCTTTTCGCTAATATCCACCGCCAACACTTGCGCGCGCATAAAACGCTTAGCAAGCGCGCACGCTATACAACCGCTACCCGTGCACATATCTAAAAAGGTGTGCGGTGCTTTTTTATCAAAAAGTGCGCTGACTTTTTCCACCAGTTCTTCCGTTTCCGGGCGCGGAGTAAGTACGTCGGGCGACACGATAATATCTAGCCCGTCAAACGGTTGATAACCCACAATGTGCGAAAGCGGCTCGCCGTTTGCTTTGCGGGCAATATATTTTTTATATAAGGTAAGTTCTTTTTCCGTCAGTTCGTAATCGCCGTGCGCAAAAAGCCACGTGCGCGATACATTTAGCACGCACGCCAGTAGCCACTCGGCGTTGGGTTGCGGCTCGTCGGAATTGGACTTTGTTAAGTGAGCAATTGCTTTTGGTAACAGTTCGGCAACGGTCATTAGATTTGTAAGTTTTTGAGTTTTTGCTCTACGCGCCACGTACGCAAATCTTCCAACACCGGCTCAATGTTCCCTGCCATAATTTCCATAATGTTATGGTAGGAAATATCGGTGCGGTGGTCGGTTACGCGGCTTTGCGGAAAGTTATACGTGCGGATCTTTTCCGAGCGGTCGCCGGTGCCTACCTGGCTTTTGCGCTCGTCGTAAATTTCTTTATTACGTTTTTCTTCTTCAATTTGGTAGAGTTTGGCCCGGAGCATAGCCATGGCTTTTTCGCGGTTGGCACCTTGGTGGCGTTCCTCGCGGCAGGAAACGACAATGCCGGTGGGTTTGTGCAAAATGCGAACGGCGGTTTCCACCTTATTGACGTTCTGCCCGCCGGCCCCGCCGGAGCGGCACGTTTCCATTTCCAAATCTTCGGGGCGGATTTGAATATCAATTTCTTCGGCTTCCGGCATAATAGCTACGGTAACGGTAGATGTATGCACGCGGCCCGACGTTTCCGTATCCGGCACGCGTTGCACGCGGTGCGTGCCCGCTTCCATGCGTAGCCACGAGTACGCGCCGTCCCCCTTAATAAACATACTGACGTATTTGCAACCTTTTAACCCGGTGGGCGTATATTCCAAAATTTCCGTTCCCCACCCTTTGGTTTGCGCAAAATGTTGATACACGCGCAAAAGTTCGGCCGCAAACAGGGCCGATTCTTCGCCGCCTGCGCCGGGGCGAATTTCCAAATAAATGTTTTTGGAATCGTTGGGATCGGGCGGGATAACTAAAATGCGAAGTTCTTTTTGCAAAGCGGGCAATTTTTCCTCTAATTCGGCCAGTTCGTCTGCGGCCATTTTGACAAGCTCTTTATCTTCGCCCGCTTCAATCATCGCGCGGTCGTCCGCAATCGCCTTTTCCACTTGGGAAATTTCTTGTTCCTTTTCAATAATGGGTTTTAAAAACGCGTGGCGTTTGGCCTTGGCCGCTAAATCGGCCGCGGACAAATTACCGCTGGAAAGGGCAGTTTCCAACTCTTTAAATTCGGCAATATATTTAGATGTATCCATAACTTGTTTCCCTTACAAAAAAAGAGCAGACACTTGCGGTGTCTGCTCTTTTAAATTTCCGTTGCTATTTGGCTTCGGCTTTGGTTTCTTTTTTGGCCGCGGCTTTTTTAGCCGGTTTTTTAGCAGCCGTTTTTTTGGCGGCGGCTACCGGTTTGCGGGCCAATTTGGCCTTGGCTTTTACTTCCGTTTTAGGTTTGCGGACCAAGGTTTTGCCTTCCGTTTTGGCATAGCGTTTGTTGAATTTATCTACCATACCTTCCGTGTCTAACAATTTTTGTTTGCCGGTAAAGAACGGGTGGCAAGCGGAGCAAATGTCCAGTTTTAAGGTTTTAGCGGTGGAGCGGGTCATAAATTTGTTCCCGCACGCGCAGACGGCTTCTACGAAGTCGTACGTCGGATGAATTTTTTCTTTCATAATTTTTCCTCTAAAAAATGGGTCAGCCAAAAATGGCTTCTTAGTTATTATAGCAAATTGCAACAGAAAATAAAAAGAGAAATTATATCCGGCCATAAAAGAGCGTTGCAGCATAACACAAAGTCCCTTTTGCAAAAGATAACATCCTAAGCCCCAAGAGGTTTTAGGCCGTATGCCTGCCCCCGGCTAGGGCCTTGACAAATCAAAAAAAAAAACGATAATAAAGGGACGGAAAAAATAATAAAGGAGCAAACAATATGAAAAACATAAAAGCATTTACACTTATTGAATTGCTATACCCCGCGCCTATATCCCGTATAGAAACCCTACGGGATGACGAGGCGCGGCGCGGCGGCTTTACGTTAATAGAATTATTAGTCGTTGTCCTTATTATCGGCATATTGGCGGCGGTGGCGTTGCCGCAATACCAAAAAGCGGTGGATAAAGCACGGTTTATGCGGATATTACCCGCCTTGGATAGCATTTTGAAAGCCGAAGATTCTTATTATTTAGCAAACGGAACTTTTACCAATTCTTTAGAAGAGCTGGACATTGAATTGCCGGGTACAATGACGGCAGACAAAAAGGCAATTGGCATGAACGGAGTAGGGATTTATTTAGCCCCACAGTATCAAGGTGTTTACGCCCGAGATAATAAGATACCGAATATTACAATTTATGCATTTTCCCGCTACCGCAACAATGAGTTTGGCGGAAAAATAACGTGCTATGCAAGAGTAGCTGACGCACGAGCCGTGTCTTTATGCAAAAATTTATCCGGGAAAACAATCCCGGATGACGTGGTCTCTTACGGAAACGAAAATGTATATTTTCTAAACTAGGTTATCCCCGGCGATCCAGCACGTAGTAACTGCCTTTGGGGTGTTGTTTGGCTAAGCACTTGAGCTCCGCGCCGATGTGGCTGACCATGGCAAACGATTCAAGCGGACGTTTGGTGTTGTGCACAACGCCGATACCCATGGCTAAGAAATTAAATTTTTCCATTTCGCCTTTGCGGTTACGGGCCTGCATAAAACCTTGCGCGCGGTCTTCTTCGTTATAAAAACTAGGGGCGACTTCGTCAATACGGGTAGTAATTTCTTTAGCGATACTTTCGGCCTTGTCAAACGTACACACAATAATAAAATCGTCCCCGCCGATGTGTCCCACAAAAGCATTAGGGTCTTGTTTGGCGGCTTGCACTAAAATATCGGCCGTTTGTTTAAGCACGCGGTCGCCTGCTTCAAAACCATATTTATCGTTAAACGATTTGAAATTATTTAAGTCGCAATACAATACGGCAAATTGTTTTCCGGCGGCAATTTCCGCCTCTACACGCGCTTGAATAGACGGATTGCCCGGTAAACGCGTAAGCGGGTTGCAATCCATTTTTTGTTTGTTACGTTTGAGTAACAATTTAACGCGCGCGACAATTTCGTCCTCGTCGGCGGGTTTAGTCAGGTAGTCGTCAATATCCATACCGAGCCCTTCCAATTTGGTATCTTTTTCGGTATTGGCGGTAAAAATAATAATCGGGGTGTGTAAATAGCCGGTACGGCTGCGGACTTCGCGCACGACTTCAAACCCGGTTTTTTTGGGCATCTCGTAATCTAAGATGAGCAAATCGGGGTTTTCTTTGTACGTTTTTTCAATGGCCTCTTGGCCGTCTTCGGCTTCAATGACGGTAAAGCCCGCGTTGGTCAAAATTTCAGAGACCAAAAAACGTATCGCGTGGGAATCATCCGCCAGTAAAATTTTTGCACTTGTTTCCATAGGTATTTATTGTAACATTTTTTCCGATTACGGTTTATAAATAAAAGATAGTAAATTCTGCCGCACGTGATCGCGCCGCCACGAAAAAAAGTTTTTTTCGTCTCCGCAGGTGCAATAATACGGCGTTTTGATATCTAACGGATTTACACCCGCTTCTTTAAGTTGGCCCAAAATTTCCAAATTCAAATTGACAAAAATTTTGCCGTCCTTACGGTGCAAACTGGACGGAGAAAATTGCGCGGCGACATCCGCTTGCACCTCAAAACAACACACTTGAATATGCGGCCCGAGCCAACCGAAAATTTTTCCGCACCGCCCGGTATTTTTTAACGCACACGCCGTTTTGAACGGCAAACGATTTACCACGCCGCGCCACCCGCAGTGCGCCAGTGCAAACGCGTGGCCGTGCTCGTCAAATAAAAACAGCGGCACGCAATCGGCCGTTTGAATAGCCGCCCCCCAACCCGGCGCAGTAAACAGCCACGCATCGGCATCCTGTTCGGGCAAGGCAGCAAACTGCGCGGCCTCTTGCGCGCTTGTAATAGAAATAATCGTATCGCTATGGGTTTGGTGGAAATGCAAGATTTTTTCCGGCGGGATATTTAACGCTTTATACACGTTATTTTGCGCAGAGATATCGCGCATATTGCCATAATGGCGCGAACACGTACCGCCCACAAGTCCTACCGAAAGTAACCGGTTATCCGTATAAATCATGCGTTTAATTTTTTAAGGTGGACGGTGCCGATTTTGTCCGACAGCAAGCACCCGGCCAAGCGTTTAAAGCGGGCGGGATCGTCGCTGGCGTAGACGGTTAATTTACCGCGTCCGCGGGTTTCGTTTTGGTGGTGCTCACGCAAAAAATCGGTGGCGGCTTGGGCTAATGTTTCGGCGGAATCTACCAAGTGGACTTGCGGGCCGAGCACGCGGGCGATGACTTTTTTAAGCACCGGGTAGTGGGTACAACCTAAAATCACCGTATCCGATTTGCTTGCAATTACAGGCGACAAATACGTTTTGGCGACCAGTTCTGTGGCGGGGTTTTTGGCCCAGTTTTCTTCTACGAGCGGCACAAAAAGCGCGCAGGCCCGTTGGGTAATTTTTGCACGGGGAAGACGTTTTAAAATCGCTTTGGGATAAGCGCAACTTTTGACGGTGGCCTCTGTGCCCAAGACGGCGATACGGCCGTTTTTAGTGGTTTGGGCGGCTTTTTGCGCACCGGGCTCAATCACGCCCAGCACAGGCACGCGGCACGTTTTACGCAGTTGCGGCAAAGCCAAGGCCGAGGCGGTATTGCACGCCACGATAATCATTTTGACGCCTTGCGTTTCCAAAAAACGGGCGATATCCATGGAAAAACGTGTAACGGTTTCTTTAGATTTAGAGCCGTAGGGTACGTTGGCGGTATCGCCGAAATAAATTAAATCTTCATGCGGCAAAGCACGGCGCAAGGCGTTTAAAATAGTTAGTCCGCCAAGGCCGGAGTCAAATATGCCGATAGCTTGTTTCTTCATGTATATATTATATGAATTATTTGGCAGGAAATGGACACAACGGGCTTTTATACTACTCCTACCACACAAATTCTTGTTCCGTCAAGGCGGTTTTTTGTGCTAGAATATCTATATGATGCAGTTTTTACGTACTACTTTATGGAGCGGACTACTGGTCCTGTGCGCCGCATTCGCCGTGGCACAAACCGCGTCCACGGGCACGGTCCGCGGCACCGCGTCCGGTGTGCGCGCGCAACAAACGGCAGCCAAAAACAACCTTGCGCCGCTACTTGTACGGGGTAGTTTTTCGTCGCAAACAGACCCTTCCGCCGCGCCTGTGTTTGACCAAAACGCCCGCAACGCCGAAGTCGCCGCGCTCAACCAAAAACTCAAAAACAAACAATTTACCGAAGTTGTCCAACGCATCAACGAACTGACCGCGCAAAACTTTTTAGACAGCCGCTTTTATCTGTTGCTGGCTATCGCTTACGACGGGCTCGGTCGCTATGATGACGTCATTTACGACGCGTCGCAAGCTATCGCCGTCGCCCCGCAAGATGCCCGCGCCTACATTTTGCGCGCCGGAGCGTATTTCCAACGCGAACAATACGAACGCTGCCAAATGGACTTAGACACCGCGCTGAAACTCAATCCCAATTCCAAATTGGCACAAAAATTGCAAGAACAACTTAAAGCCAAAACATTTCTGCCCAAAGCCGAAAGAGAGGATAACCCCGAAGCCGCCAAACGCACCCATTCCAAAGGAATCATCCTCTATTTTGCCGCTGTAATTATTGCCATCTTGCTATACGTCTATTGGCGGTATGAGGACGTTTTCCGTAAACAAAAAAGCTCTTTCTCCCGCCGGGAAGTAGAGGTAAAAGAACAGTACGATTTTATCCGACAAATCGGCGAGGGCGGCATGGGAAAAGTCTATGAGGCCTACGACAAAGTGCTCAAACGCAAAGTAGCTATCAAACGTGTGCGGCCCGAGCTCGTGCGCAGTGCTTACGTGCGCGAACAATTTTTGGCCGAAGCACGCATGGTGGCGCTTCTTCGCCACCCGTGCATTGAAGAAATTTATACCGTTATTGAGTCGGAAAATTCCCTCTACCTCGTTTTTGAATATATTGACGGGCAAACCTTGGAAACCCGCTTGGATATTGACGGACGGTTGCCGTTCTCTAAGGTCAAACAGATTTTTGAATATGTCTGCCGCGGTTTGCAATATGCGCACTCGCAAGATATTATCCATTGTGATTTAAAACCCGGCAACATTATGATTTACGGCGATGAAAAAGCCAAAGTCATGGACTTTGGTGTAGCCAAACGCGCCGTGGACCGCGACACCGGCGCCCGCACCGTGGCCGGCACTCCGGCCTACATGGCCCCCGAACAACAAAAAGGATTTATGCGTAAACAATCGGATATCTACTCACTCGCGCTGTGTTTGTATGAAGCGTTAGTCGGGCAAGTACCGTGGACGGTCAAAGGGTTTGATATCGCCAACAAAAAAATTGTACCGGCCTCCACCCTCGCCCCGGATATCCCCAAAGAGGTGGACCAACTTTTAGAGGACGCACTCAAAGAAGATCCCAAAGAACGTATCCAAACCATGGACGAATTTTGGAACCGCTTGCAGGCCATTGAGCCGCTACCAGAACATTTGGAACAAACGCATTATTAAAAACTTTACAAGTTGCTTTACAGGTAGTATGATGTAAGTAGGCAGGGCGAAAAAAATGTTGAAGAAATACATTATCTCCGATAAAAAATTGCAAGAAACCGATGCCGCCAAAGCCCAAGTGTACGTGTACACGAATCCGACGGCCGACGAACAGCGTTTCTTGGTGGACAGTTACCAAATTGACGAGCACACGTTATCTTCCGCGCTGGACCCGGACGAGTTGCCGCGACTGGAGTTTGAGCCGGAACATACCGTCATGATTTACAAACGCCCGAAAAATTACTCCGGCAAAGACCAGTTGGAATTTAAAGTTGCCTCTGTGGGGATGTTTTTGTTCCAAGACAAACTGGTCGTTGTATTAGCAGATGATATCCCGCTTTTTGTGGGCAAGCGTTTTCAATCGGTTACAACGATTAAGGAAATTTTCCTAAAGCTTGTCTATAATGCTATTTCGCACTATGTAGAACACTTGCGCATTATCCACATGATTTCCGAAGAAATTGAAGACAAAATGACCGAATCTATGGATAATACCTACCTCTTAAACCTGTTTAGCTTAGAAAAAAGCTTGGTTTACTATGCCGAAGCTATTACCTCCAACGGTTTTGTATTTGAGAAAACGCGCAACTTGGCTACGCGTATCGGTTTTGAAGAGCGCGACGTGGAAATGTTGGATGATATTATCGTGGAAAATATGCAATGCAAAACGCAAGCGGACATCCACTCCAACATTTTAGCCCAACTTTTAGGGGCACGCGCCTCTATTGTCAGTAACAATTTAAACTTACTTATTAAAAAGTTAAACGTCATTACGATTTGGATGATGGTCCCCACACTCGTAGTAAGCGCGTACGGGATGAACGTCGCTCTGCCGCTGGCCAACCACCCGGAAGCATTTTGGATGCTTATGGGCATTTGTTTAATCTTGGTGTGGCTCGTAATGATTTACTGGCGGCATAAAAACTGGTAATTTATCCCCCTTCTTTATACAGACACCCCGGCCTTGCCCGGGGTTTTTTACGTTCCAATGAGTATCCCCCAAAAATGGTATAATAATAAGGACCAACTAAAATTATATTAACACAATACAAAAGGGTGATTATAGTATGGAAAACAACTTATCTTCGGGGGCACTCGTAAGAAACATTCAAAAAGACATCCACGCGGAAGCTGACATCCCCGCGGGATACGGCAAAACGGAAAGCTACCTTTTGCCCAAAGATCCGGCTTGGCTGTTCCTATTCTGGGAGATTACCAACGGCACTTTAGACTTTTTAAAAGAGCAATACGGGCAAGACACGTTAAATAACGCGCGCACGATTATCCGCTTGCACGACGTAACGGACGTAGCCCTATTTGACGGCAACAATTCCGTTTGCCACTACGATATGCCGGTTATTTTTGAAGCGCGCAGCTGGTATATTAACGCACCTGAGTCCGGACGCAGTTACGTGGCCGATTTAGGGTATTTGACCGCAGACGGACGCTTTATATTGGTCTCGCGCAGTAACGTCACGGCCTTGCCGCCCGGCAAAGTGTCTGACATCATTGATGATAAATGGATGATTGTAGAGGGCGACTTCCAAAAACTCTTAAAACTCTCCGGGGCTGATTATATCGGTTTAGGAGCCAGCGAACGCATGCAAGTAGTCGGCCAACGTTGGAAACTGACCGAACTGACCCCATCGGGTGCGCCAAGTTCCTGGTCGTCTTTTGCGTTGCATTTAGACAAAGTACAAGAGGACGAAGATATCTGGCTTAAAGCCGATTGTGAAATTATTATTTACGGCTCGGCCTCTAAAAATGCCATCGTATCCATTAACGGGCAAGATATTGAACTCAAAGAAGGAAAATTCTCTATCCGCCAGCATTTACCGGCGGGCTGTATCGTAGATCTGCCGATTCACGCGCGCAACGCCAAAGGCGATAAAACGCGCCATGTCCACATCAAAGCATTACGCGAGCAAGGAAAATAATTATGGGACAAGAAAAAGGTTATTTAGCACTCGTCTTACACGCGCATTTGCCTTTCATTAAGCACCCGGAATACCCGGACTTTTTGGAAGAAGACTGGTTTTACGAAGCCATGGTGGAAACGTATATTCCGTTGCTCAATGTATTTGAGAATTTAACGGAAGAAGGCACCGATTTCCGCCTGACCATGACGCTGACTCCCCCCCTGTGCAACATGATGGAAGATCCGCTTTTAATTGAACGGTTTGCCCATTATTTGAACCAACGGGTGGAACTTTCGCAAAAAGAATTAAACCGCACGCAAGGCACGGAATTTGAAGGCGTCGCGCGGATGTATTTTAATAAATTCCGCCGCTACCAAGACCTTTTTGAAAACCGCTATCACCGGCACGTCTTGCAAGGTTTCAAAAAATTCCAAGATATGGGCAAGTTGGAAATTATCACTTGCTGCGCTACGCACGGTTATTTGCCGCTCATGGTGCATAAAGAAAGTGTCAACGCCCAAATCAAAATCGCCGCCAACGATTACCGCAGCCGCTTTGGTAAAAACCCGCGCGGCATTTGGCTGGCCGAGTGCGCCTACAACCCCGGAGACGATAAATTCTTACGCGACGAAGGCATCCGGTTTTTCTTCACGGAAGCCCACGGTATTTTGCACGGGACACCGCGCCCTAAATACGGTATTTACGCGCCGGTCTACTGCCCCAAAACGGGCGTGGCCGCCTTTGCGCGCGATATGGAATCGGCCCAACAGGTATGGAGTGCCGAATCGGGTTATCCCGGGGATCCGCGCTACCGCGAATTTTACCGCGACCTCGGCTACGATCTAGATTACGATTACATTAAACCGTATTTGCATTCCGACGGTGTGCGCCGCAATATCGGCATGAAATACCATAAAATTACCGGCAAAGTAGCCCTTAACCAAAAACAAGCGTACGACCCGTATGCCGCGCGCGAAGTAGCCGCACAGCACGCCGGTAACTTTATGTTTAACCGCCAAAAGCAAATTGAATATTTAAGTACCATTATTGACCGCAAACCGCTTGTGGTATCTATGTACGATGCGGAACTGTACGGACACTGGTGGTACGAAGGCATTGATTTCTTAGAGTTCTTATTTAAGAAAATCTATTACGACCAAAACGATATTAAACTTGTTACCCCCAGCGAGTATTTGGAAATGTACCCGCAAAATCAAGTGGTGCAACCGTCCATGTCCTCGTGGGGCGATAAAGGATACCACGACGTATGGCTTAACAGCGGCAACGATTGGATCTACCGGCACCTTATTAAATCGTCCGAACGTATGATGGAACTGGCCAATAGGTTTCCAAATGCCGACGGCCTTTTGCGCCGCGCACTTAACCAACTGGCGCGCGAATTAGTGCTGATGCAATCTTCCGATTGGGCATTTTTGATGACAACCGGAACGGCCAAAGAGTACTCCACCAAACGCACCAAGGACCACGTCAAACGGTTTAACGAACTGTATGAACAAGTCCAAGGTAACCGCATTGACGAAGGATATGTGTATAATTTAGAGCAAAAAGATTCTATCTTCCAGCAAATTGACTACAATGTCTATTCGTCGGCGGCAAAAGAAGAAGTGCTTAAAAAATACTAATTCTTTTACTACTCGCACCCGTGCGTCTTATATAATGACGCACGGGTTTTTGCATAAAGGCCCAGAACAAATTAGGCCTTTTGACCCTTGCCTTTTCGGATGATCCCGGCTAGAATAAAAGTATGAAAACATTTATTAAAACTATTTTTGTCTGCCTGTTTTTTTCAATATGCTGTGCGCCCGTTTATGCACAGAGCAATTGGGCTAAAGGATTGGCTGAGATCATGTTTACCTCGCCTGCTAAGGGGGTTGCCAAAACTACCGGCCCGCAGTTGTACAAATGGAACAAAGCCCAATTTCAGCGAGTTCAATCGTCTCTTTATGGGGCTAACTCTACGTTAGGACATTTTGCCAAACAGATTGCTCCGACGCGCTCCAACGTGTCAACCGGTTTAGTAACCCTCCCGGGTACCAGTACCCCCACCACGTATATTAACCCGCAACAACTGACGGTCGGCATTGACCGCGCGTATGCCGCACGCCAAATGCCCAAATTGGACCGGCTTACCTTAGTGCGCGATACATGGGCAACTGATGCTCTTAGCGGGTTGTGGAAAGAGCAACAACATTATGCATCCGAAATTACCGCGGGGCGGGAACTGCGCCAACAAGTATTACAAGTAGACCGGCTAACGCCTGAAATTACCGCCCAACTGCAAAGTGCTGTCAACGGGTTAAACAGTGAAACATTACGGGGATATCTTACTGCCGGTTTGCAAACGGGCGACTTGGGCGCTGTTTACCGCGATTTAACAGACTATTATATGTTAGACGGCAACCCGGTAAAATCTGCCTACAATTACTCGTTGCGCCACCCGCATAAACCCAATTTGTGGATGCGCCGTCTGATGCGTAGCCCGCTCGTGGAAAGCTCGCTTCAACAACAAGCCGGCCGTCTGTTACAGCAAGGGTGTGAAACTCCCGCACAACAAGCGCATTTCTATACTTTGCTGGAGCAAATGAACACAGAATTTGAGGCCAGCTTGCGGGAAGTGTATGCTTCCCAGGATGTGTTGGGGAAAATTACATTTTACCGCCGGACCGCGCACGAACTGGAGAACTTTATTAACAAGCATGGCAGACGTCCTAAGTTCAACACGGCAGACTTGGAAGAACAAAAACTTGCGCAAGACATCAGTTTTGCCCTTGCCGTTACCGCTCCTTCGGAGCCGTTTGCCAGTGAGCTTAAAAATTTACAAGATTTGTGGGACGCCAACGAGCCGACTTGGTGGACGATGGAAGAAACACTGCAACGCTTGGAACAATTCCTCCAAAAGGCCAACCATT
Organism: Candidatus Avelusimicrobium caledoniensis; assembly: GCF_902756455.1. Taxonomy (NCBI): domain Bacteria; kingdom Pseudomonadati; phylum Elusimicrobiota; class Elusimicrobia; order Elusimicrobiales; family Elusimicrobiaceae; genus Candidatus Avelusimicrobium; species Candidatus Avelusimicrobium caledoniensis. The sequence goes on from NZ_CACVRB010000010.1 coordinate 15,178, forward strand.
ATCCGCGTGCGCTTCGCCTAGATCCCGCCGCCACCGCAGAAGAAACCGAACTGCTGGATAACCTAGAACACTGGCATCTTACCGAAGGGGGCTCTTTTACGGAAAAAGTCAGAGACCTTAACGGACGATACAAACTCCCTTGACAAGCACACAAAACGGGGAATGGCCTGTGCCATTCCCCGTTTTTTTGATGTCTTTACGGTTACTTATATTCTAATTTAACCAATTTGTATTTTTTCGGACCGCGCGGCAGTTGGGCTTCAAATTCGTCGCCTTGGGCATGTCCGAGCACCCCGTTAGCCAGCGGCGATTTTACAGATAACAGCCCTTTATCCGGGTTAGATTCCATAGAGCCGACTAACGTGTAAGTAAATTCAATATCTGCGTCTAAATCTTTAATCGTTACCGTCGCACCGATACGCGCTTTGGTGCGGTCCACTTCCAAATCATCGGTAATTTGGGCATTACGTAAGCGGGTTTCCAATTCTTGGATGCGGATCAGCGTTTCCGCCTGCTTTTCTTTAGCGGCGTGATATTCGGCATTTTCCTTTAAATCGCCCTGCGCGGCGGCTTCGCCGATTTCGTTGGACAACTGCGCTTTTAGGTCTTTTAATTCTTTGAGTTCGTTGACTAACGCCTCGTATTTTTTACGGCTCACATAAAATTGTTCCATACTTTTTACTCCTTACTACTTATTTAGTGTACTATTTATCCGCATTTATTTCAACTTGGCTTTTCATTATTATATAATCAAACTATGCGAAGATGTACCGTTTTGCTTGGTATCCTTTTTACTTTATGCGCCTGCGGGAAACCCCCTCACGAACCCGCCCGGGTCCGTATCGCGCGGGAGAATGCCCCCGCGGTAGTGGTAGTCAATATCCTTAAAGAAAACGGCTCCACCCACACCGCTACCGGGTTTGTCCTCACACCAGACGGGCTGATTGCTACCAACCGCCACGTAACCGAGGACGCACTTTTTATAAATGTTACATTTAACGACGGCACGGTATCGGGAGAGGCCAAACCCGTTGCCAAAGCCAAAGACGTAGATTTGGCATTACTTAAAATTAAAGCCAGCCACTTGCCTACTGTCCGACTGGGTAATTCTTCCCGCGTCGCTCCCGGTCAAGCTATTACTGTCATCGGCAATCCGCGCCGGTTGCAAAATACAGTTTCCGACGGTATTATCAGCCAAATACGCCAACGGCCCAACGGCACAATTTGGCATCAAATCAGCGCGCCGCTTTCTCCCAGTTCCAGCGGCAGTCCGGTTTTTAACGGACACGGTCACGTAATTGCGGTTGCTTTTGGCAGTTACAACGAAAGCGGTAACCAAAATCTAAATTTTGCAGTGCCCTCTAATTATTTGGCCAATTTAGTCTATGCTTCCGGCTATCAATTACCCGCAACCCCACCGCAAACAAACCCCTTGATCCGGCATATCCGACGGTCGTGGGCCATACTGACCCGCCCTTTCCGGCAACATTAGGACTAAAGGCCCACCCGCAAATAGGGCTTAAATTTCCTTGAAAAAACGTCCCAAAACAAATAAACTATGTAGAGAAATAATTTTTTTCCGCCCTGTAAAAAACGGAAAACAAGGGATCTGTGATGAAAAAATATCTTAAATACGCCGCTTTAGCAATCGGAATTGGACTTTTTATTTTCTTGATGCTCCCGTTTTTAGATTTACCCGAAGGCCATAATGCAAGGCACGGGTATACCTCCTCAAAACCGCAAATTTCTACGTCAAACCCGCTGACCGCTATTGCCCGCAAATTGTGGGCCAAACTTTCCGGCAAGCCGGTACGTTACGGGTTATTACCAACCGACTCGCTTACGTTAGCCAAAACAGCCGACCCGTACGTTGCCCAACCGTACGAAGAAGAAGACAAGGCCATAGCCGCCGTATCCCGCACCCAACAAGACTCGGAATCGGATGCGTTACAAACTGCCCCCGATCCGGACGCCGAAAACGCCCGTTTCTTCTTGCAAGGCGACAACGGCGAGTGGGTACTCATCCGCCAACGCGCGCCGGAAGCTTCTTTAGCCGGCATGCACGAGATTTCCATTAAAGAAGACGCCTACGACCGCTACGTTAAACAAGAACGCAACGCCCGTTTTTCACCGGCAACGCGCCCGGTCCAAACGGCCCAAGTGCCGGACTCCAAATGGGCCCGCGTATTAGCCCCGGTCAAACGCTTTTTCGGTTTTGGCGACGAAAAACCGGCCCAAACCGGCCCGTTATTCGCAGGCGTGCCCGGTGCTGCAACGGCCCGCACAGGTTCTGTCCGCCCGCAAACAAGCAATCCGGCAGCCGGATCTGCTTATGCCACGCATACGCCCCCGGCTTCGTGGCCGCAACTAATTTCTCTTATTAACCCGGCCCAAATTATCAAAGACGCGGCCGATTTGGTAGCCGATTCCATGCAAGACAATGCAGACCGCGAAACAACCCGCCGCACCCAACAGGAAGAATATCAACACCATATCCAAAACACCTTGCAAGAAGAATTAGTCCGTTTGGCGGGCGGAGAAGAAGCTTTAGACCAAATGCCCAAAACACTCAAATGCGTGTCGGAAAAAGGCATGATACGGGAAGGAGAAGTGGACGGGTGCGATAACAACGAATATAAAGCCGAAGAAGAAATCAAAGCCGCCAACCGCGAAACGTTCCGCCAATTAACCGGTATGGAAATGCCCCAAACCGCCCTTATCCCGGTATTAGGCGTAGCCCAGGCCTCCACCTTAGAACAAATAGACCCCACCGGTTATGACAGCACCGCAGATATGTATGCCTTTATGCTCAAACAAAGCAACTGCCAACAAGGCGGATGTTTTTGGGTAGCCAATGCCGAACAAGCCCTGCAAGTATTACAACCCTCCATTGAAGCGGCAAACGTTTCTTTCGTGGGCGACCCGCTCGGCAAATTCCCCCAACTCAAGGCCGCTTTCGTAGAGGAAGAAATGAAGAGATACGAAGAAAAACATCCGCAAGCTACCGACGAGCAAAAACAAGAACAGCGCAAGTTGCTGGAAATGACTACGGCCCCGCACTTGCTCTATACGCAAGAAGATATGCAAACACTGCTTGCCCAATTACAACCCGCCCCTACGGACGGACAAAATACAACCACTCCGGACAACGAACCGGCACAAGTCACCCCCGTACTCTATTTGCCCGATGCGGCCGACGCTAAAAAGTTTGCAGACCAATACGGTTACCAAACCCCCTTCGTGTTCGGTCGCCAACAACATTTGGTGTTCTCGGAAGATAAGGGAACATCGGTGGCCACCCGTTCCGATATCGTCACACGTGATTTGGCGGCACACGTCAATCTCATGCAAGATTTGATGACACAAACCCAGCAAGATGCCGCCGGAAAAGCGGTGCAAAATACGTTTGCTCCCGTAATACGCGACATCCAAGAACAAGCCAGCGAAGAGCTAAAACAGTTTGATTTAAACAATTCGCTGGGCTCTACCTTGAAATAAAACAATGTCCCTTTTCAATCCCGCCACCAAACGGCGGGATTTTTTTAGTGGTTTAGCGGGTTTATTTTTTAACCAAAAACGGGTATAATGGGTATATAGTGTCGCACGCGCGTTACGCGTGCCTAAAAAGGAGATCCTTGTATGAAAAAATTACTGGGCTTGTTGCTGCTTTCTACTTTTATTTTTGCGGCCGGTTGCCACGAGGAAAAACAATCCCCCTACAACCGCACCCCCAACGACGATTACGAAGTCTTTTTAAGTAAACATATTTTTGCGGCTTGCCAAAACGTAAATCAACCGTACGCTTTATATTCACTGGCCAAACTGAAAAAAACACCGTCTAATGACGACCCGCGCTATAAAGTATATTTTGTCAACGGCCCTTGCAAAGGACAAACCGTATGGACCACCCACGTCATTTTAAAAACCGCGCCCGTCGGTGCCGAAAAATTACTGACCGGCATGCTCGTTTTGCGCAACTATCACAATCCGGTTGAACCGTTTGACCAAGAACAAACCGACCGCTGGCACGTGGGTGTTGTTAGCAATACGGCCCGCACGGATAAAAATATTGTAGACCTTGTTTTTCCGCGCGACCGCAACGACTTTAACCCTGCCCGCGAAAGTATTTATCTGCACAATGTGCGTTATATCCTTTCGCCGGAAGTAAAAGACGTGCGCACATTTATCCGCTAGGAAATACTATGAAATTAAAACTGATTAGCTTGCTGAGTATTTGTTTAATAGCCCCGCTGTTTGCCACCGCCGCTGAAGGTGACCCGATTACCTTGGAAACAGCCGTTTTGGATGTGCCTACCGCCGACGTATTGGACCGTTACCAGGCCTCTTTTTTGGCCCGCGCATACGACCATGGCACACTGATGGAAACCATTGATTTCGGCGTGTATCCGCGCATCAATTTGGGGTTGTCGCTGGCGGTGCATGAACTAATCGGTTCTTCCTCATCTGTGCGGGTGCTCAATCCGGATTTCCAGGTAAAATGGAAAATTTACGACGGAAATTTATATTTGCCGGCTATCGCCATCGGTTACGACGGCCGCCGTTACGGATACGGGTACGACAATCACCGTCACTATACTCGCACTAAAAAATATTTGGACAACCGCAAAGGCGGTTATATTACGTTCTCGCGCGAAATCATCGTGCCGGGGCTAAATGCCAGCGCGGGAGCTAATGTGTCCGATTTTGAATGGGATGAAATCTACGGCTTTGCCGGACTTTTCTACCGGTTAACCGACCAAATCGGCACGTTCGCCGAGTGGGACAGCATCCGCAACGTCCGCGATTCGCGTTTAAATGCCGGCATGCGGTTTTATTTACACCCGTCGTTAGCGTTGGACGGAGCCGTGCGCCGCATCGGCCGCGGCAGCGAAAGCGAACGCATTATCCAAATCCGCTACGTAACTAATTTTTAGGAGAAGCTATGAATACACCTACACCCGTCAAAGCTACCCGGCGCAATACAATTTTTATTAAAAAAAGTTTGCAACTGCGCTACATGGTACTCATCATTTTGAGTGTACTGTGCGGGCTGGCGATTATGACTTTTGAACTTACCGCCACGGTAAGCGAACTGTTTGACACGCACCCGGTGCTCATGCAACCTATCTACGACGAATTTTTCCACATCGCCGCCAGTTTCTTTTATAAAATTATGATTTACTTGTTATTTGTTGTGGTGATTTCGGCGTTTTTATCCCACAAAATGGCCGGCCCGGTGTACCGCTTTGAACAGGTATGCAAGGCAATTGCCAAGGGAGATTTTTCCCAACGGGTACACTTGCGCCAAGGCGACCAGTTTGTGGAATTACAAGACGATTTTAACGCCATGATGGACCGCGTAGAAGAAGAAATCAATAAAAATAAAAAAGAATCCTAATGAAAAAACTCTGTCTTTTTTTACTGCTTGTGGGCGTATGCACCGCCCCGCTTCACGCCCAAAAGGAATATGGGCTTAAATTCTCCAGCTTGATTAACGATAATCTATCGCTGGAAAACGCCATCCGTTTAGGATTGGAAAACAATTCGGACTTTTTAACCGCCCGCCAGGAAATTTCCATCGCCGAGCAAAAAGTAAACGAAGCCAAATTTCTGTTCTTGCCGCAATTTGCCTTACAAGGCACAGCCACCTGGTATGATTTAGATTACCCCATGGTCCTTTCGGACTCGGTAGCCAACCGCTTTTTGCCCGGACAAGTTTCATCGGATAAACACGATCAATTTTTCGGGGTCGGTGTTACGGCTACGCAATACCTCTATTCCGGCGGACGTATCCGCAATACACTCAAAATCGCCCGCGCCAATTTAAAACAAGCCCAAAGCCGCTACGAAGCCGTCAAAAATGCCACCGTACGCGATATCAAAACATCCTTTTATAATTTGCTTTTTGCCCAACACTATGAGCAACTCATGCAAGAATTAACGGACAAAGCCCTTGCGTGGAACACCCGTCCGTCCGGCGATACGTGGACGCAATTGCGGGTGCAAAGCTTGCTCGCCCAGTTACAAACAGCCCAGCATGAAGCTACCCGCCGCTTGGCGCAAGCCCGCCGGGCTATGCTAGTTAGCTTAAATAAAGAAGCCAATGCCGATTTTTCCATTACCGGCGATTTTTCCCCCGTACACTTGGATGCGGATTTAGCCCAACTTAATCTGCGGGCCATGGAATATCGCCCCGAATTAAAAACAGCCATTTATGCATTGGAGTTAGATTCCCTTTCTCTGGACCTGGCTCTTTCCAAACGCTACCCCGATATCCTGTTAAATGCCACGTACGAACAACTCGGCACCGATTCGTTAGAAGATACCAACAAGCAAGTATCACTAGCCGTCCGCTTACCTTTGCCGTATAATTTTTCGGCGCAAATTGCCCAAAAGAAAGCCGAACAACAAAAAAGCACGTTACGCCGCGCCCGGATTGAGGACGCTATCCGCGTAGAAGTGGCACACAGTTTTGAGGAAATGCGCTTTTGGCAAGACGAAGTATTATTGCGCCAAGACAGTTTCAACCAATTAACTACTCTATTTAAAAAAGCCCAGCAAAGCGGCGTCAAACAAGGTATCGTCCCCTTAGAAGCTTTAAATGCGTATGCTAAAACGGCGTATAATTATCTGGATGCCATACGCCAAAACCAACTTGCTAAAGCCCAACTGGAGTGGGCGGTGGGACAGGACCTATAATGACCAATATGCTACGCCGCGTGGTACTGTTTACATTAGCCGCGCTGGTATCCGCGCCGTCGTTTGCGCTGTCCGAACGGACAGACGACGATGTTTTGCGTAATTTTTTATGGCAAGAATTTATTGAACAACCCGCGGGTAAGCGGCCTAAAATCGGGGTGGCTTTATCGGCAGGCGGCGTACGCGGGTTTGCGCACGTCGGCACGCTAGAGGCCTTAACCAACGCCGGCGTGCCGATAGACATGATCTCCGGCACTTCTATGGGTGCGGTCGTCGGTTCCTTATATGCCAGCGGCTTACCGCCCGAGAAACTGTGGGAAATCAGCTCCCACCTGACTATGCAAACCATTACCCCCGATTTTAACGTCATGGGGCTGTGGCGGTTTTTATTTGCTAAAAAATTACCTTCTTCTGCCAATATGGCTAATTTTGTGCAAAAGCAAGTAGGCGATATCCAATTTGAAGATTTAAAAATTCCGTTTACCTGCGCAGCCATGGATATCAAAACCGGCGAGCGCATTATGTTTGACTCCGGCCCGCTAGCTATTGCCGTGCGTGCCAGTATGAATTTACCCGGCGTATTTGAACCCGTGCCATACCGCCACCGGTTACTGGTGGACGGCGCGGTGGTAGATTACTTACCCGTTGAATCGGTACGTAAAATGGGGGCTGATTATATTATTGCCTCTGTTACGCCGCCGGACTTTTTTTCCACCACGCCCAAAACCGTAGCAGCGTATTTACTGCGGGTAGGCGATGTGCGCGGCGCAGCTATGATTGAAGAAGCCGCCCAAAAAGCCAATTTCGTATTAACCAACCGCGTGTTAGATGTGGGCACGTTGGAACTCAATAAATTGCACAAAGCCGGCGAAGTGGGTATTGTAGAAGCCCACCAACACTTAGAGGAATTGCAAGAATCTATCTTGCTTTTTGCGTTAAATGATTTGCTTAAACCGTAAAACTATCTTTTTAAGTTGCGTAATATGGCTGACGGGTTGCTCGGCGGGTTTTTTGGGGCTCGCCCCGCTAAATGACCGCAAAGAATACGTCCAAGCACGCGATGCATACGCCGACGGGAATTATCAAGCGGCTATTTCGCAACTGACCGATTACATTTATAAAACTAAAAACGTAGCACGCCGCGAAGCCCGTGCCTACCGCTTGTTGGGCCGCAGTTATGAACAAATTGAAAAGCCGGAACGTGCATTAGAAATTTACTCGGAAGCGTTAGAATTTCACCCAAAAAATGTACCGTTACTGTTAGAAGCCGGACGGCTATATCAAGAAAATGGCTTAACAACCCGCTCTATTGAAATGTACGAACGGGCCTTGACCGAAGAACCTAACAATACAGAGGCATTGGCCGGGCAAGCCGTCAACTACACCACGCTTGGGTTTTATTCTAAAGCGCGCCGGTTCTACAATGATTTTTTTGCGCTGTCCGGCGCAGTATCTCCGCTTTACCGGGCACGGTACGCAAGCACTTTCTTGCGCGAACGCAACTATGAGCAGGCATTTATTCACATTACACTTGCCTTAGAACAAGACCCCACCAACGCCGATTTTTGGCGCATCAGTGCCGAAGCACGCCGCGGTATGCACCAATTACCGCAGGCACTGGCGGACTTAAAGACAGCTATTTTGCTCGCCCCCGAGCGCACCGATTTCCTTACGCAAAAGGCCTTGTGGCTCTACGAAGCCGGCCGGTATCAAGCTTCGCTACAAATTATCCAAAAAATTTTAAATCGCCAGCCGGGTAACGCTTTAGCGCAGTTAGTGCAAGCACTCAACTGGCAAAAACAAGGCAAAACTGCTGCGGCTAAAAAACAATTTGCACAAATCGCGCACGAACTGCAAACGCAACCCAACTCGTTTGTCGGTCAAGTAGCCAAACAACTGGCCCAAGAAAAATAACCGCCTCTAACGACCCGCTTTACAAAACCTCCAAAAAACGCACCTAACACATGGTTGGGTGCGTTTTTATAATAAACAAGTATGCTTTTTATTCTTCGCTAGGGGCGGGGGTGAGCAGTTTTTCAAATTCCTCTACCGGAACCGGACGCGAGAAGTAATACCCTTGCGCTAAATCACATCCGATACGGCGCAGGAACTCGGCTTGTTCGGCGGTTTCCACTCCTTCGGCCACCACTTTAGCGTCAATGGCTTTAATCATTTCCACGGCCCCTTGGACCACCTTGCGCGCGGTGGGGTTTTGTTCGCAACCGCTGACAAATTCTTTATCCAGTTTGATCGTATCAAAACGTAAGTTTTTAAGCACGTTAAGTGACGAATAACCCGAGCCGAAATCATCCATCGCCACCGAGAATCCTTTATTATGCAGCCCGCGTACGACGTTTTGGGCCAGCTCGTGGTTATTTAAAATAACGCTTTCGGTCAACTCTACTTCAATCAAGCGGTGCGGCACATCGTACTCGTCCACAATGCGGGTCATCTGCGGGATATAGCGCGAATCGTTTAAGTGCAAGCGCGAAAAATTGACCGCTATGGGCACTTGTTGTTTGCCGTCGCTACGCCATTTAGCCAAGAACTTAACGGCTTGCTCCAAGATAAACATATCCAGTTTTAAAATAAATCCGTTACGCTCAAAAAGCGGGATAAAATCGTCGGGGCGGATAAGTCCGCGATCTGCCTGATTCCATCGCACCAGGGCCTCGGCCCCTTCCATTTTGCCGGTTTGGAAATTAAATTTAGGTTGTAACATCAGCGCAAACGAGCCGTCCGCAAGGGCCTGTTCCATAATACTTTCCAGTTGCCGCTCCTGCAACAAACGGTGGCGGTCTTTTTCGTCGTAAAACCGGATAGATTCTTTGGAAGAATTTTTAGCATTTTCTAACGCAAAACGGGCCCGGTCCAACGCAATATAAAACGGCACATTTTCTTCCACTTCATACACACCGAACACACCGTCCACCATCACACATGAATCAATCGCCGTGCAATCGCGGCGGATCAGCGTTAATAAATCCATCAGCCGCGCACGCAATTCACGCCGGTCGGTGAACGACAACAAAAGCACAAAGTTATCGGCAAAGTTGCGGCAAATAAATTCGTTTGTACGTAAGTTTTCCTTAAACAAATTGGCCGCACGCTGTAACACTAAATTGCCTTGCTCGTAACCCAACATATCATTGATGGCTTTAAATTTCAAAATGTCAAAAATAACCAACGCCGCTTGCCCGTTTAACGCGCGCAAACGCTTGTGAAACTGTAACGTCATCCTGTTTAAATTATCCGTTCCCGTCAGCGAATCCACAAAGGCGGTTTTAAATAATTGCCGGTTGCTGTACATGCGCAAGAATAATACGTACAACCCCAACATCCCAAACAGTACAAATAAAACCACAAACAAACCCAGCGAGGCCCACGTAACCTGTTGGGCTTGTGCTTGAATAGAATCTATGGGTAAAATCGTGAGCAAATACCAATCGTTTACGGTCATGGCAATACCGTGCAACAAGCGGTATTGTCCGTCTAATTGGTAACGCACAAAGGTATCTTCTCCGGCTTGGATCTGGTCGCGCAAGGTTTGAAAGTTTTTGCCTTTTGGAAACTTTGCTTTGGCAAGTATGTCAAATACATTGTCGGCCTGAAAGGGCCACCCGGCGGCTTGCACTTGTCCGTCGCGGGAAATCACAATAGCCAACCCGTTTTCCCCCAGCGAAGAAAGGGTGAGTAGCGCGCGGTAACGCTCCGTAGGAATGAGCGCAAACAACGCACCGACGGGCTCCATACCGTTGTGCAACGAAGCAGCCTGCACAAATACCGGGCGTTTGCTGATAGAATCAATCTGCCGGGAAGATGTAAAGGTATCTTTTTCCAACGTAGTAAGTAAGGTGCTTTGTTGCCAACCGGCGTCCAGTTTATCGGGCCGGGCCAGCAACGCCGAACCGTGCAACGGAATAATACCTAAATTTTCAAACTCGTTGTATTTGACTTGCAGATGTAAGAAGCGTTCCAATTTACGCGGGCTGTCCCACGGATAATTGGTCTGCGCCGTAATGGCAATCGTATCCACAATGCGTTGGTCGGCTTCAAGGGCGCGGGTAAAACTTTCGGCGGTTTCTCCGGCGGCCGCCATGATGTTGGCCACTTCGTCTTCTTCCAACAGGTTACTTACGTAATGCCCGTAGAACGTCACCCCGGCCGTCAAGCCGGCAATCACTACTAAAAACAAGGCAACCAGTCCTACCCGCGAAATACGTTTCATGATATCCTCACGCTTTTCCCGGTGTTTTTTCCACCGTTTGTTCCCGAAAGCACCCTAACACTTGTTGGGAATAAGCAAAAAACGGATAAAACGGGTGTTCCGGGTTACGCACTTCTTCTTCGTTTAATTCTATATGAAATAATTTTTCATCAGACACGGCAAACAACCGCACCTGTCCCGGTGCGCTCGGTGCGGGCAACGGCGAGCCGGCCGGCAACGACTCCATTTGAGCCGTTAATTTACTGGCGTGCGCCAACATACGCGCGGCCGCCGTTTGCAAAGCTTCGTTATCGTGTCCGGCAATTTGACCGCCCAAACCGCTGGGGCTGTTATTTTCAAAATAAAGGCTACTGTCTCCGAGCGAATTAGTAGCCAAAAAAAGATGTTTGCGGTGTGATCCGTCCGCCAGTGCCATTTCTACCCCGGCCACGGCGATACGGTCCGGCCCCAACGACACAATGCCTTTGCGGTTTTCCAAGTTTTTAATATCCAACCAAAAATTACGCATATTGATATAAGGTTGTTTCATACGGGCTCCTTGCCTACATAATACCATTTTACCGCTATTTTTGATAGACGTTTTTGCCGGTTTTTCGGTATAATAAAGGAAATACCGGGAGGGGTTATGACTCGTAAAGGACGTGCAGTAATTTTGATGATGGATTCATTTGGCATCGGCAATGCCGAAGACGCCGCCAAGTTTAACGATGCGGGAGCTGATACCTTAGGACACATTGCCGCTACACGCGGGCACTTAAATATTCCTAACTTAACGGCTCTCGGGCTTTTAAAAGCGGCCAAAGCGTCCACGGGTAAAAATGTGTTCACCGGTCCGCAAACGGCAGCACAACTAAATTTACCCTCTAAATACGGTTTCATGCGCGAAATCAGCCGCGGCAAAGATACGTCGTCGGGCCATTGGGAAATGGCGGGTTGTCCGGTTGATTTTGATTGGGGATACTTTAAGCCCGATTATCCCTCTTTTCCGCCGGAATTGGTAGATAAAATTTGTCTGGCGGGCGGTATCCCCGGCATTTTAGGTAATAAAGCCGCGTCCGGCACGGAAATTATTGACGAACTGGGCGAAGAGCATATCCGTACCGGAAAACCGATTTGTTACACGTCGGCAGACAGCGTGTTTCAAATTGCCGCGCACGAAAAACATTTCGGGTTAGATAAATTATATGAAGTGTGCGAAATTGCATTTAAATATGTCAAACCCTACAACATTGCACGCGTAATTGCCCGTCCGTTTGAGGGCGAGAGAAAAGGCGAATTTAAACGCACCAAAAACCGGCACGATTATTCCGTCAAGCCGCCCCGTCCGACGGTATTAGACGTTATTAAAAATGCGGGCGGAAGTGTCATTTCTGTCGGAAAAATTAACGATATTTTTGCCAAACAAGGCATTACCAAAGCGGTTAAGGCCTCGGGCTTGGAGGAACTGTGGAACGTCACATTGCACGAAGCGGCCCTCGCTCCTAAATTTAGTTTGGTATTTACGAACTTTGTAGATTTTGATATGACCTGGGGCCACCGCCGCGACGTAGAGGGTTACGCCAAAGGGTTAGAATATTTTGACACGCGCCTGCCCGAACTGGCCGCACAACTGAAAGATGAAGACCTTGTGTTTATCACGGCGGACCACGGGTGCGACCCGACCTATAAAGGTACCGATCACACGCGCGAACACGTGCCGGTCATTATGTTTGGCAAAAACGTGCAACCGCAATTTATCGGCGGGCGCGCCACATATGCGGATCTGGGGCAAACGCTGGCCGATTATTTCAACTTACCGCCGTTAAACGTAGGCACCAGTTTTTTGGATAAGTAATATTTACATCGGGTAAAAACGAATAGATCCTTTCGTTTCCGCTAACGGACCGGAACCCATTACTTTTTGACAAAAACTACCGGGATCGCCCGAATAAGAGCCAACCCACTCCCGGCATTTCCACTCTCCCGTTGAATACGATACCATTAACCCGCAATATTTATATTTCCCGGTTATAAAGTGGGCAATAACGTTTCCACCGCTTAAGAGAAGTTCAAATTGATCGTTATAGCGCACCCAATCGGTAGGGGTAATACCGGCCGGCCAATACGTCCCGCCCAACGGAGGCGTATTTCCCGCTGTTAAGTTATCCACATCCACGGCCAATTCACCAAATGAAGTAGGACTTTCGCCGTTGGCCAAAATATACGCATTGGCCGCTTGAGCCACACTGCTCATCAATGTCCGCATATTGGCCGCGCGACTTTTCCACACCGCTTTTTGGTATTGCGGCACCGCCACCGCCGCTAAAATGCCGATGATTAACACAACGACTAATAACTCAATAAGCGTGAAACCTTTATGTAGGTCAGGTTTCACCTGACAATGTTTCGGCAGAAACATCTTTCCTTGTTTGACGTCAGGCATAGCCTGACCTACATCATACAACCTCCTTTTACCATTAAATAAAATGTAGCAAAAAAAAAAACGATGTCAACCCCCTTGCCGGGGGCAGGCATTTTGGGAGTCAACTTTCACTTAATTGGAGCCACACTGTTTGTGCGGTGTTGCATTGTTAGGGATCAGCAGAAAAACTACGTCGTTTGACTTCCCCCCTTGCGGGGGAAGTGGTTTGGCGGACAACGTCCGAACAAACCGATGAGGGGTTATCAATAAAGCTATTTCCTTGGTCTGTTATACCCTTCTCTTTGTATACCCCTCACCCGGCCTTTTGCCCGTCCGGCGAGGACCTCACGCAAGGGGCGAGGGATGAAAGAGAGAGGCGCGGCACCCTACCTGGCAAGGGGCGAGGGAAAAGTTGTGCAAAATGATATAATTTAGATTATGGAACCTGTTTCTACATCTGTATCTATCGGTTTATGGATCGCGTTTTGGGTAGTCGTACTCGCCGCGCTGTTCGTAGATTTAACCGTTTTAAATAAACACCACGGCAAAGTCAGCTTGAAAGAGGCCGGGCTAATGGTGTGTGCGTGGGTGTCGCTGGCGCTTGTGTTCGGCGGAGCGATTTGGTTGTTGGAGGGGCCGCGCCACGCGTTGGAATTTTACACGGGGTATGTGCTGGAATATTCGCTGTCGGTGGATAATATGTTTGTGTTTATCCTCATTTTCAGTTACTTTGCTATCCCGCACGCGTTGCAACCCAAAGCCCTGTTGTGGGGTGTACTCGGCGCGGTAGTGTTGCGGTTTTTATTTATCTTCTTAGGTGTAAAACTCATTTCGCTTTTTTCGTGGACGATTTACGTGTTCGGCGCGCTGTTAATTTTTACCGCGCTTAAAATGCTCTTGCAAAAAGACGACGATAAGTTTGATCCGCAAAACTCCGCCGCTTTAAAAATTTTGCAAAAGTTCTTCCCCTTAAAAACCGATTACCACGGCGAAAATTTCTTTGTAGTGGAAAACGCCAAACGCTTTGCTACGCCGCTGTTGGCCGCGGTGGTCGTGATAGAAATGTCCGACTTGATTTTCGCGGTGGACTCTATCCCGGCCGTGCTGTCTATTACGCAAGATACGTTTTTGGTTTATTCGTCTAACATTTTTGCGATTATCGGGTTGCGTTCGCTGTATTTCTTGCTTTCCGGCATGGCGGGCAAATTCCCGTATCTTAAATACGGCATATCGGTTATTTTATTTTTCGTGGGCGTAAAAATGTCACTTTCGCACTTTATACATGTGCCGGTGGTATTATCGTTAGGCATCATTGTAAGCATTTTGGCGCTGTCGGTGCTGGCCAGCAAGTTTTTCCCCCCGAAAACGGCTTAAACTGGACAGCCGCCTAATTATTTACTAGAATATAGTAACCAAATTTATTTCATATAAGGAAGGATATTATGGCGTATAAATGTGCAATTTGTGGCAAAGCCCCGGTGTCCGGCGGCTCGTACAGCCACTCCAACATGAGAACTAAACGCTCGTTCAAACCGAACTTGCAAAAACAAAAAGTTGTCTTAGAAGGCAAAACGCAAACCGCGTATGTGTGCGCTAACTGCATCAAAAGCGGTAAAGCTCAAAGACCGACCAAATAATTCAACTTTAACTGTACCGCCCGCGCTGTCTAAGTGCGGGCTTTTTGCAAGGAGAATGTTTTGAAAAAAACCGCTGTTTTGATACTAGGCCTTTTGGCCCTTTTCTCTTACGCGCGCGCGCAAGAAAGTGTACCCACGGAAATTGATCCCAACGGGCCGTGGATGATTTGTCATATTGCTGTTAAAGGTAATAAAAATATCCGCGCCAAAACCGTTACCAAACACGCCAGTGCCAAAAAAGGCGAGCTCTATGAAATGGCCCAAGTATCCGAAGATATCCAATCCATTTCCGCGCTGGGCAGTTTTAACAGCGTGGAAATTGATATCTCGCCGGAAAAAGGAACCCGCAAAAGCAAAGAGGGCGACGCAGAGCCCTGCCACCGCTTAACGTACATCGTTCAAGAAAAACCGATCTTTGACCACCTGTCTTACGAAGGGCGCAAACATTTGGGCAAGGGCGCCATTACCCAAGCCATGACGCTCAAAATCAAGGACCCTTTCAACGAAACAAAACTGCAAGCCGATTTAGATCACATCAAAACCAAATACGCCGAAAAAGGATACATCAACGCACAAATTTCCTACGAACTTACTAACGACGAAAAATTAAATGTCGTGTATGTCAAGCTCATTATTGACGAGGGACAACGCGTGCGCGTGGGCGATGTAACTATCAATGGTGCCACCGAACTGCCTGCCCAAAAAATTATTAAAAAATCTTCCAACCGCCCGGGCAAAGTTTTTAAACCGCAAAACTTACAGCGCGACTGGGTCAAAATGATGCTCTACGGCCGTAACAAAGGGTATAGCGAATTTAATTTGACCCAACCGCAAGTATCGTTTAACGACGAACAAGCCCAAGCCAACATTGTCTACAACGTAACCGAAGGCGAAAAAGTAGATTTCGGCACGGTACAATTTGAGGGTAACAACGTCTTTACACCCGAAGAACTGAAAGAACAAGTGTTCTTCCGCGAGGGACACCTCTACAACCAAAAAGATTTTGACGATACTGTCGCCGCTATCCAAGAACAATACGCCAACAAAGGGTATTTACAAGCGCGCGTAGAACCCGTGAAAAAAATTGAAAACGGCAAACTCAATTTGACGTTTGATATTTCCGAGGGCCACATCTTCTATATAGACCATGTGGATGTATCGGGCTACCACGACACCAAAAAATACGTCTTTACGCGCGAGCTGACGGTCCACCCCGGCGATCTGTACGACAACGCCAAAATTCGCCGCAGTCAAACCAAAATTATGAATTTAGGGTTTATTAACGACGTCAAAATTGACTTGCAACCCACCGCCGACCCGCAAAAAGTGGACCTTGATTTTGACATCAGCGAAGGCCGCCCCGGCATGTTTACTGCCGGGCTTGCCATGAGCTCCATGGACGGTCTGTACGGCGAATTATCCATTAACCACCTGAACTTGTTCGGGCGGGCGCAACGGTTGTCTTTGCGCACTTTATTCGGTAAAGAAATTTTGGACTATACCGTCAGCTGGTACACCCCGTGGATATACGATAAACCCACCTCGCTGGGAGTAGATTTATTCAATACCCGCCGCTACCGCGCTTTCTCTACCGATAACCAAGCATATACCGAAAAACGCATCGGCGGACGCGTCAAAGTCGGTCCGCGTTTTAACGACGATATTTACCAACTCTCGTTGGGATATTCGTTAGAAAACATTGATATTTACGACGTAGACGATCCGTATAAATGCCCGCCCGGTACCTCCGGCCCCAATTGCTTGGCCGAGGGCAAAACCGACTTATCTACCTTTAGCATAGACTTTGCCATTGATACCCGCGACAATATGTGGGACCCCACCACCGGGTGGCGCAACTCGTTAGGGGTATCCTTAGCCGGCGGACCGATCGGCGGCGATTTAGATTTGTGGTATTTAACCGCACGTTCTATTTTCAACCACACCGTACTCAACATTGGCGGTAATTACCCCGTGGTATTTGTATTGTCTAATAAATTCGGCTCCGTACAGGGATACGGCCGCACCCACGAAGTGCCCCCTTACGAAAAATACTTCTTAGGCGGTGCCGATACGATCCGCGGCTACGAACGCGCCGGCGAAATTGGCCCGCAATACGGCTCGGACATGTACTATGTGATGAACGCCGAGCTGCGCTTTCCTTTAGCGCGTGAAGGACGGCGCAACATGGCACAGTTTGCCTTCTTCTTTGACCTAGGCAACTCGTGGAACCATTTTGACGATTTGGAATTTAAACTCGGGCCGGAAGAAAAAGAATTTAAGGCCGGCGTCGGTGTGGGCTTGCGTTTTACGACGCCCTCCTTGCCGATCCGCATAGATTGGGGATACGGCCTCAATCACCGCCCGGGAGAGGACCGTTCCCATTTCTACTTCAACATCTCAAATATGATGTAGGAGAGGTATGAAAAAAAGTTGGGTATTTGTACTACTGCTGTTTCCAGTTGGGCTTGCCACTGCGCAAGAACCCGTGAGCGCAGATACGCTTTCTAAAGAGGAAGCTGCCGCCGTAGCGGCGTTACTGGCCAACCAAGCTAAACAAGCCCAAGAGGACGCCCAAGCCAAACAGCAGGAAAAGGCCGAAGAAACTCCCGCTCCTGCACAAACCGAACAAGAAACTCCGCAAGAAGAAACAACCGGCAAACCGATGCAATGCCTGACCGTGGCATTTATAGATATAGACGTGGCCTTTAACGAACATCCGCGCACGATTGCCGTTAAAGAACAAATCCGCGAGAAAATTTTAGCCAAAGAAGACGAAGTGGCCCGCGCCAAAGAAGAAATAGAACTGCGCGCGCGCGAAAATGCTATCCTCACCGCGCAAGGGCGGGAGATTAAACCTTTTTACGAACGCATTGTGATAGAGCCGCACCCGCTGCTACCCCGCATTGAAGAGCCGGCAGATACGCTTGTGCTAAACAATTTGCTCAACCGTCTGACGTTTGCGCAAGCGGAAGTATTATCGGCCAGCCCGCTTAATACGCCCGCCCGTTTGGAAGATATTACCGCACGTATTGCACAAAACAAACGGATAATTGAAGAACGCAGTTTTTTTATAGATAACTATAAATACACCACCCGCGAAGAAATTTTACAGTTAGAAAAACAGGAAGTCGCCGAAATTTTGCAAGATATTTACAAAGAAATTAAGTCGTTTGCCAAAAAGCGCAACATTGGAGCCATTGTACGTAAAGACGAAATTTTATACGGTGAAAAACCGGTAAACGTAACGCAAGATTTTGTCAACCGGCTTAAAAAGGCCAAAAAATACCGCAAACGCGGTAAATAATAAGGAGAAATTATGCAACTAACTTTACAAGAAATTGCCCAAATTACCGGAGCGGAAACGGCCGGCAAACCCGATACCGTCATTACCCGCGTGTGCGCCTTGGACGATGCGCAACCCGGCGGCATTTGCTACATTACTTCGTTAGATAAAAAAGAATTGCTTGCCGGGCTTAAGGCCTCTGCACTCATCGTACCGCAACAAGCCAAAACGGAAAAACTGCCTTTTGCGGGCGAACTTTTATTCGCCAAAGACCCGGAATGGTCGTTTATTTTACTCTTAAAACACCTAGACGCCGCGCGCCCCAAACATACGCCGGGCATCCACCCGACGGCCGTTATCAGCCCCAAAGCCAAGCTGGGGCAAAACGTATCGGTCGGCGCGTACAGCGTCATTGAAGACGGCGTTACCATTGGCGATGACACCGTGATTTTCCCGCAATGCTACATTGGCAAAGACGTAACGATCGGCAAACATTGTTACATCTATCCGCAAGTAGTTATCCGCGAAGACTGTATTTTAAAAGATTATGTGATTTTGCAACCCGGTGCGCGCATCGGCGCGGACGGTTTCGGGTTTACGTTTCACGACGGACGCCACCAAAAAATCCCGCAAGTGGGTAACGTGGTATTGGGTAATGATGTGGAAATTCAAGCCAACACGTGCGTGGACCGCGCCAAAATCGCCAGTACTGTTATTGGCGACAATACCAAACTGGACAATTTAGTCCAAGTGGGGCACAACGTACGCATCGGCCAAAGCAGCATTTGCTGCGCGCAAGTCGGCATTGCGGGCACAACCGATATCGGCAACGGCGTGATTTTGGCCGGGCAAGTGGGTCTTGCCGGACATATGAAAGTAGGTGACCGCGCCCAAATCGGCGCCCAATCGGGTGTCATGGGCGATGTGCCCGCCGGAAAAACGTATTTCGGCTTTCCGGCTATGCCGCAAAAAGAGGCCTTTAAACAAATGGCTATCATGCGCAAATTGCCCGAGATGTACAAAGAATTTCAACAATTTAAAAAAGAAACCGAACAAATGAAAAAACTGTCCTTTTGGGGCAAACTTAAAAAACTAATGGGGCGTTAATTTATGCGAAAAACTCTAGCTACTTCTACCGTTATTAAAGGAATCGGTCTGCACACGGGCCAGCCCGCCACGATGACCTTTCACCCGGCGGACAACGGCATTACTTTTTTGCGTACCGATATTGCCAACTCCCAACCGATTATCGCCGATGTGTTCCACGTGGGCTCCACGCTACGCGGCACGAACTTAAAAAATGAAACGGCGGAAGTCTGCACGGTAGAACATGTACTTTCTGCCTTGCATGCGCTGGGCATTACCGATGTGCGCGTGGAAATGGACGGCCCCGAGCCGCCCGTAACCGACGGCGCAAGCGACATCTACGCAGACGCTTTCTTAAAAGCGGGCCTCAAAGAATTGGACAAAGAACAGCCGCTCTTAGACGTCAAACGCAAAATTACCTACACCAGCGGTAACATCTCTTATAGCGCAGAGCCCGCCGATAAACTGACCTTTACCTTTGTGTACGAGCACAAGCATCCGCTTGTGTCCCACTTAGAATATACCTTGGAATTTACCCCGGAGAATTATTTAGAACAAATTGCCCGGGCGCGCACGTTCGGGTTTGAAGAAGAACTGGCGTTTTTAAAAGCGCACGGCTTAGCCAAAGGCGGGAATTTAGAAAATGCCGTTATCATCGGTAAAGACCGCTTTTTAAACGAACGCCGCTACCCCGATGAAATGGTGCGCCATAAATTATTAGATTTGATTGGTGATATTAGTTTAACCGGCCTAAAACTCCCCCCACTTCGTATCACTTGCCATGGCGGAGGCCACAAACACAATGTGATTTTTGCTAAAATTCTATTAGCAAATAAGGAGGAAAAATGGGGGTAGTAAAAACTGTTTCACTTAAAAATTTTTTGACGCTTCCGGTTTGCGAGACATACGATTTGACCGCTATCAAGGCCAACATTCCGCACCGCGAGCCGTTTCTCTTGGTGGACGAGATCCGCGTACTGGAAAAACGCAAAAAATATATCGGCGTACATCATGTAAAGGCCGATGAGTTTTATTTTAAAGGGCATTTTCCGGGCAGTCCGGTGATGCCGGGGGTATTGGTCATTGAAAGCATGTCACAAGCATTTGGCGGCGCTGTCATGCCGGATGTAACCATAGCGGGGCACAAGTCGTTGCCGCTGTTTTTAAGCATTGAGCAAGCCAAATTCCGCGGCATGGTACGTCCCGGCGACGTGTTGGAAATGCCCATACAGATTTTACGCTTAGGCCGTATTTCCAAAATATACGGCGAAGCGTACGTAAACGGAAAATTGTGTACGCAAGCTACACTTAACTTTATTGTAGGAGACTCGCCCAATGAGTAATATTCATCCCACTTGTGTTGTTGATCCTTCGGCCCAAATAGACCCCTCTACCACTGTCGGTCCGTATACGGTAATCGGGCCGGACGTTGTGATCGGTAAAAATAACAAAATCGGTCCCTATTGCGTCATTGAAAATACGACGATGGGCGATAACAACGAGCTGATCGCCAGTTCGTTTATCGGGGTCAAACCGCAGGACTTAAAATATAAGGACGAACCTACCCGCGTTGTTATGGGTAACGGTAATCAAATCCGCGAGTGTGTTACCATTCACCGCTCCACCGATTTGAACGCACCGACTTCTATCGGTAATAATTGTCTGCTTATGGCCAACGCGCATATCGCGCACGATTGCCACTTGGGTAATAACATTATTATCGCCAACTGCACCGCGGTAGCCGGACATATTACCATAGAGGACCGGGCTGTTATTTCCGGTCTCATCGGTATCCACCAATTTTCGCGCATCGGCACGATGGCGATGCTCTCGGGCGGAACAATGGTACACCAAGATGTTCCCCCTTATTGTATTGCACAAGGTAGCCGTGCACGCTTAGTGGGAATAAACCTTATCGGCTTGCAACGAAACGGACTTTCCAAAGAAACCATTTTGGCAATCCGCCGCGCGTACAAAGCGTTATTCCGCAGCGGGAAATTGCTTAGTGAAGCGTTAGCCGAACTGGAAGCGACGCACCCGTGCCCGGAAGTGCAACACATGATTGATTTTTGTAAAAACTCGCCGCGCGGTGTGATTGCCGCTAAGCGCAGTTTACGCGAACATGACGACGAATAAAATAGGAATTATTGCCGGCGAAGGCAAAATGCCCGTCTATATTGCCCGCAACGCCGCCGCCAAAGGGGTGGAGGTGTTTGTGGCAGGCATTAAAGGAAATGCTAACGCCGCCGATTACCCTACCGCACGCGTATTTCAGACGTTGCGGCTGGGGCAACTGGGCGCGTGTATCCGGTTTTTTAAAAACCACGGCGTAACGCAAGTAATTATGGCCGGACGCGTCAAACATACTTCTATTTTTTCAAACCTAATGCCGGACTTGCGCACCGCCAAGGCGTTGGCTTCACTAAAAAACAGACAAACTAAAAGCATTTTGGCGGGAGTCATTAACGAATTTAAAAAAGACGGCTTGGAGTTTATCAGCTCCGCCTCTTTTTTGGAAGATTTCCTACCGCCCGCCGGTGTACTTTCTGCCCGGAAACCCAATGAAGAAGAACAAAAAGTCATTGACTTTGGGTTTCAAACCGCCAAACAACTGGCCGCAATGGACATCGGACTTACATGCGTGGTCAGCCAAAACGCGGTGATCGCCGTGGAAGGCATGGAAGGCACGGACCGCTGTATCCGCCGGGCAGGAGAATTGGTGCGCGAAGGATCCGGCAAAAAACAAACGGTGGCTGTTGTAAAAGTAGCCCGCCCCAATCAAGACAACCGCTACGACTTGCCCGTCATCGGCAAAGGCACCATTGAAAGCGTGGTGGCGGCCGGGTTTAGCGTGCTGGCGTTTGAAGCCGGGAAAACGCTGGTTATGGACTTAGAAGAAGTCGTCAAACTAGCCGACAAACATAAAATTTGTTTGTGCGCCGTGTAGTTTTTTCATTTTGCAAAAAACCGACAGGCGGAACAACCCTCCGTCTGTCGGTTTTTTATCAAGCTATTTACTGATACTTCCACGTATATGCACCTACGGAACCTGTCCCGGGCGTTGAAGCTCCCGATTCGGTTTTGCACACTTTATTTTGAACGGAAGACAAATCCCGATTTCTCGCCACACAGATACGTTTGCCGGGATTAGCAATTGAATGAGTAAAGTAAATCATATACTGCATACCCAATTTAGTATCCCAACATTGTGCCGTATATTCACTGCTGCTACTTCGTGCCCGCAACGAACAAACCACCCCCGAAGAATAAATACATTTGGGCTCCGTATCGCTCAACGTACAGCCGGCCGGCTCAACCGATAAAGTTTCAAAATCTTCCGTATAAGTTCCGTTCGCCAAATAATAAGCTTCTTCGGCGTCCGCTAGACTTTTAGTTAAATTCTTAAGTGTAGCATATCGCGTTTTGGCTACCGCCATTTGATACTGCGGCACCGCCACCGCCGCCAATATACCAATAATCAACACTACCACTAATAGTTCAATGAGCGTAAAACCGCCACGTTGTTTTCTACGTAGGTCAGGCTTTGCCTGACGGGGTTTAACCGATTTTGTAGTCAGCGAAACCTGATGCCGAATAAAGCTACATGCCTCTTGCGAGGCATTGTCAGGCATAGCCTGACCTACAACAGCTTTAAAACATCTTTCCTTTTCCATAAAACTCCTCCTTTTATCATTAAATAAAATGTAGCAAAAAAAAAAACGATGTCAAGCCCCTCTCCGCTTTTCTGACACCAGAAAAGCTCGCAAAAGAGTGCCGCCCCGGGGTGCTATAAAAAGCAGACAAATCGGGAAAATTTACAAACTCGCTACCCGCTCAAACATGTAAATTTTCTTTTCCGATTTGGCGCTTTTTATAAACAGCACTAAAGGGGCGGATAAATAACAAACGGTACTTTCTTTTATTTTTATCGGTCCTTGCCACCCTGCGGGCCGCACGTTGCACGCCGCCAAAGGGGAGTCATCTTCCACTTAATTGGAGCCACACTCTGTTTGCAGTGTTGCTTTGTGCGCACATGCTTACGGAAGATAAGAACATATTTGTCTCTCTCTAACGCAAATTTAACTTTTCTTTTCGCCCCGTTTTATGGTACGATGTATTAGGAGTGTTCCCGCCCAATTGGCGGGAAAGTACTACTTTATATATTAAGAGGAAAATTTTTATGACAAACAGAACCCCTATTATTGCCGGAAACTGGAAGATGCACAACACGATTGCCGAGGCCGCCGCTTTAGTCAGCGCGCTAGCCAAGGCCGGAAATAAAAATAATGCGGAAATTATTGTTGCTCCGTCTTACACCGCTTTACACATTGTTACCCGCTTAACCAAAGATACCGAAATTCAAGTGGCCTGCCAAGACATCCATTGGGAAGACAAAGGCGCGTTCACTTCCGCCATTTCCCCGATTCAAGCCAAAGACGCCGGAGCCACCCTTACTTTAATCGGCCACAGCGAACGCCGCAGCGTGTTCGGCGACACCGATGAAATTTTGAATAAAAAAGTAGCCGCCGCCTTGCGCCACGGGTTAAAAGTTATTTTCTGCGTCGGCGAAACCTTGCAAGAACGCGAGGCCAACAAAACCATGCAAGTTATTGAAGGCCAACTTAAAAACGGCCTAGCCAATTTTACCGAAGAACAATTAAACGGCATTATTATTGCGTACGAGCCCGTGTGGGCCATTGGCACCGGCAAAACCGCCACGCCCGACCAAGCCCAAGAAGTACACGCCGCCATCCGTGCCTATTTAGCCAAAGCATACAGCGATAAATTCGCCCAAGCTACCCGCATTTTGTACGGCGGTAGCGTAAAAGATTCCAACGTGGACGAAATTATGGCTAAACCCGATGTGGACGGGGCACTAGTCGGCGGCCAATCGCTCATCGCGGAAAAATTTGCACGCATCATCAATTTTAATTAGTAGGTATATATGAACCCGGCTAAACTGATTGACCACACGCTTTTAAAATCGGCCGCTACGCGGCAGGATATTTTGCGTCTGTGCGCGGAAGCCAAACAGTACGGCTTTTGCAGTGTGTGCGTCAATCCGTTTTGGGTTTCTTATGCCAAAGAACAGTTGCAAGGAACGGGCGTTAAGGTATGCACGGTAGTTGGTTTCCCGTTAGGGGCTAATACGTCTGCCGTTAAAGCTTACGAAACGCAACAAGCCGTCAAAGACGGCGCAGACGAAATTGACATGGTACTTAACATCGGTGCATTGCGCGCCCAAGAATATGATACCGTGCTTGCCGATATGCAAGCCGTGCGCCAAGCATGTCCCGGAAAAGTGCTTAAGGTCATTTTGGAAACATCGCAACTGACCGATGAGGAAAAAGTAAAAGCGTGTGAACTGGCCGGACAAGCTCACGCAGATTTTGTCAAAACCTCCACCGGATTTGTAGGCACGGGAGCAACCCCGGCCGACGTAGCGTTACTACGCAAATCTATTTTACCGGCTATGCAGGTGAAAGCTTCGGGCGGTATCCGCACCCGTGCAGATTACGACGCTCTGGTAGCCGCCGGGGCTACCCGCATCGGGGCCAGTAGCGGCAAAAGCATTGTAGAGGAAAAATGATTACGAATTGGGATATTATTTCACATTCTACATCGGCGGCGGACAGCCGTTCGTTTACGCTCGTGATTGACGGCACCGAAAACGATGCCCGTTTAATTGCCAAAAAATTAGCCGGCTACGTGCAAGACCCTGCACCGGCCCAACCGCCGTTTACGTTTGCCTTTGCCTTGCCTTCCGATTTGGATGAAGACACATTAGATAAAATTCGCACCGCCGTGCGGGAAGGTACCGCACAGGCCAACAAAGTAAATGAATTCGTCCCTGGGGGGGTGCTGGGCAATCCGCTTTTTAACGGCTCTTCGGATTCTTCCGCCAATACACCGGCGGCACAAGATGTACCGGCTACGCCGTCGGAAAAACAAGCCGAAGGTCCCAGCGTAGACCTCAACCCGGAAGACAGTTTCCTGCGCGAAGATAACACGCCGGCAGCTTCGCTGGAGGAAGTTTTCCAAGACCCCGACGACGCCACACCGGAAAAAACACCTTCGCCGGGTATTACGGTAAGCGATAAGGATATGCTTATCAAAGACATGGAAGACACCCTGCTGGGCAAAATGCCGCTAGAGGATATTTTCTCGGCAGAAACAAAATACGACATGTTTTTGGACGTAGAAAATCAAGCCCTTACCAAAAATGCACAAACCCAACGGGGACAAAAAATAGACGCCTTAGCCAAAGAAGTGGCTAAAGCCGACGACGCTTTTAATATTTTTGACCAAAAATTAAAGGAGCAAACCAACGTCATGGACTTGGACGATTTAAACACAATTACGGACAATTTGCCCGGGAAAGATAAGCTAAACCAACCCGCCGCAACTGATTTACCCGATAACTTATCGGTCCACTCGGTAAATCCCACCGAAGAAGATACAACTACCGCAGAAGAACCCGCCCCTTCCTCCCATACAATTCCGGAAGAAATGGTGTTGGGCAATACGGTACCGCCCTACGGAAACACGTCGGGAAAAACAACCAGCGGTCAGGACGGACTGCCTGACATTGCGGTACGCGGTGAAAATTTGGACGTACTAGAAAAAACCTTCAATTTGGAAACAACCCTAAGCACGGAACTGATCCGCAACCAATACGAAAAATCATTCCGGGATAATACCCTGTCTTCTTCTTTGCAAGAATTACGGGACGCAGAGGAAAAGAAGAGAAACCAACAACACACGCAACCCACCGAGGAAAAAAGTGCTGCTACGCAGAAAATTGTAGAACATTCACACGCCCGGACCGTGCGAGAACAAATCCCCGAGCAGTTGCGTCAAAACGTTCCGTCCTCTGACACGCACGGCGCGGAAGAATTAGCGGAAAATACGCAAAATATCCCGTTGCAACAATCGGCGCAAACGGCGCCCGGACCGCAAATAGCGGCCCCTGCTCCGCAACCGCCTGCCGGACCGGAAGAAGGGAAAACGACGTTGCGTTTACGCTTAAAACCACAACCGGCCGCACCTATGCCGCCTGCACCGCAAGCCCCGGTTCCGCCTGCACCGCAAAAACCGCATTTGACACTTAAACCCAAACCGGCCCCTGTCGCCCCGGCCGCCCCGATGCCGGAACCTCCGGCTGCGCCGGGCAAAACACGCTTGGTGTTGCCTACCCCTGTGCCTGCGCCGCAAGCGCCGGTTGCTCCGCCGCCGGCAGAGCCCACGCTGGCACAGCCGCTTGCGTTTGCCCAAGAACCTGCACCGGAGACACCGACGCCGGCTACTCCTGCATCCGCCCCGAAGCCAGTTCCGTCTGCGGAGAAAACAAAGACCATAGACTACTCTATTGAGTTACCGCTTTCGGAATTAAAAAAACACAACTGGCCGCTGGAAGTGCCGCTGTTGCCCACTTACACACTGGAAAACTTTGTGCTTTCCGTCAACCGTTTTGCGCATGCTACGGCTATTTCCGTTATTGATAACCCGGGCAAGATGTATAACCCGCTCGTGTTCCACGGAGCGACCGGAACGGGTAAAACACACTTCTTAAATGCCTTGGCGTACGGATTTTCTAAAAAGTACGGTCAGGAAAATATCTTTATGACTAACGGCGTACGTTTATCGCGCGGTATCCAACGCTACGTGATGGAAGGCAACATTGAGAAATTTGAGAAATTTATGGACAGCGTCAAAGTCCTTCTTATTGACGATATCCACTTGCTCGCCATTAACGAACAAAACCGGGCACACATTTCAAAACTGCTCAATAAATTTTTAAAAGAACAAAAACAAATTGTTATTACGTCCAAATATCCGCCGGAAAGCTTGGAAAAATTGGAAAATCTCATCCAATTCCACTTAGATTCCGGTTGGATATCCGAACTCAAAGCCGCTACCGGGCAGGCGCATTTTAAAATCGTTAAAACGATGCTCTTGGGCAACGGGGTAGACTTAAACGACGCACAAATTTCCCAATTCTTTGGTGGCGCACACATGACGCTCAGCACCATTATGCGCAGTATCCGCCGCTTAAAAGTATTGGAAAATTTGGTCTTCCCCAACTTGGATGAAAACGAACGCTCCCAAGCCGATATGTTTGAAAAATTATTGGCTACCACCGGCGAAGACCCCAACAGCGAGCTCTTAGCCAAAGACCCGGCGTCCATTACCTCTATCAGCACGGTAGGTAACGGCGAATGGGGACGATTAGGTTTCTTCTATCCGGCCAACAGTTCTAATTCCATGAACTGGATGGTTTATGCGCTTGAACAACGCGCCAAAGAATTGGGCATTAGCGGCGGGTTTGATATTGCGGTCCGATCGTCTTACTCCACGGAAAATATTATTTCGTCTGCCTTTAAAATTGCCAACTTGTGCGATAACAAAAAATTGCGCGGCGCGGTCATTTTAGGGCCGGCATTGACGGTGTGCGAACCGTCCGTGCGGGAAAACTTTTACGATATCTTAACACACATGCTGGAAATTATGCTGATCCGTTGCGGTATCATCAACGCCGAATCGTTACGCTTACCCAGCACGTATGTAAAAGTTATCTCCGAATTATTGAGGTAATTATGAAAAAATGGACCGTTCTGCTGGTATGTCTGTGCGGGCTGTGCGCCTGTACGCATACGTTAAAATCTGCCGTGAAGGAAGGCAAAATTGCCCCTTCTTTTAACGACACATTATTCACCGAAGATTACCTGTGGGTACGCGGGTTGGGGGCGGCCAATCCGGCCCACAGCACCGACTCCCAACGCCGCATTATGAGCCGCGAAGCGGCTATTGCGCACGCGTACCAACGCGCTACGGAAGTTTTGTACGGCACACAACTGGAAAGCCATGTACAGGTGGTAGATGCCTTGAGCGTAGGCAGTACGATTGATTCGTCCGCCTCCGGTATTATCCAACAAATGGAACTTGTTTCCACCGAGTATTTGGAAGACGGCGGTTGCACCGTTATTATGCGGCTGTCGCGTCAAAAACTTAAACAAGCCGGTTTAGACCCGGAGGGTAAAAAATGAAAAAACTGTTTTTAATTGCTTTGATTGCTGTTTTTACACTAAGTGCTTGCCGCACGTTTCGTATTGGCCCCAAAGGCGAGGGCGAATATGTAACGGCTGAGTCTTTAGTCCCCTATGATGAAAACAACTTACGCCAAATGAAAAAAGACGGCATTTTAGCTGCCCAACGCGCGGCAGTGGAAAAGGTAGCCGGCGTGTTTATTTCTTC
The DNA here is from genome assembly GCF_902756455.1 of Candidatus Avelusimicrobium caledoniensis. NCBI lineage: Bacteria > Pseudomonadati > Elusimicrobiota > Elusimicrobia > Elusimicrobiales > Elusimicrobiaceae > Candidatus Avelusimicrobium > Candidatus Avelusimicrobium caledoniensis. Next base: position 43,767 of record NZ_CACVRB010000010.1, read on the forward strand.
GGCCACCACCGTGGACCAAGCGCAACTGGTGGAAGATAAAATTACATCCAAATCAGCCGGATTTATCCGCCACAGCCACGTACAAAAATCATACCGCAAAGGCGATGAATTTTATACGAAAATCAAAGCCATGGTGCTTGTCAAAGACATTGGCGATATTATCAAACAATCCGAATCGGATGCGTTTGCCAAAAAAACAACTATTATCGTGGCCTCACATGAAACCGTCGGCGACGACATTTCACTTCGCCAAGATTGCAAACAAGCCATTTACCGTGCGCTTAAAAACCAACCGTTTTCTCTGGTCAACGGGGACAATTTGAGTCAAAACAACTTGGATAACCCCAACCCCGCCATTGATAAAGCCCGCACGGAAGGGGCACGCTTTATTATCGTGGCAGATGCGGCTACCCATCCGTTAGAAACGCTGACCAATACCGCTGTTTCTCCGTTTAAATCGTACCGCGCGCGCGCCAATTTACACGTATACGCGACCAACAATTATGCGGTGGTAGCCGAAGGGGCCCAACAGCAAAGCGGCTTAGATCCGTTGCCGGAAATTGCCGCGCAAAAATCTATTTCCGCCGCGTGTGAATCGGCCGCCAAACAACTGGCCGAGCCGATTAACGCAGCTATCAATTCCGCTAAAGTTTTCCACATAACGGTCAAAGACGTCAACACGATTGAACGCCTCAAACAAATCCAAGACATCTTTAAAGACTTGCGTGAAATTGAAGAATTCAATCTGGTGCGCTATGCAAACTCCAGTGCCCAGTTTGACGTGTCGGCCAATATCGCCACCGCGGAAGAATTGACAGCTAAAATCATCCGACGCTATAACGTCAACTTTACCGTGGTATCCACCACGCCATCTGCCATTGTATTGAGTTTTAACTGATTATGTTAGCCAATATCTGCACCGGAGCCATTAAAGGCATAGAGGGGTTTGAAGTCCGCGTGGAAGTGGACCTTGCCCCCGGCTTGCCCAATTTGGCGGTAGTCGGCCTGCCCGATGTAGAAGTGCGCGAAAGCAAAGAAAGAGTCAACGCCGCTGTACGCAACAGCGGTTTTGATTTTCCGAGCAAACGTGTTACCGTCAATTTAAGCCCCGCCGAACGGCGTAAAAGCGGCACCCATTTTGACTTACCGATGGCACTGGGTATCTTAGTCGCCAGCGACCAACTTTCTCCGGCCGCCATAGACAAATTAAAAAATTTTTTAGTGCTGGGAGAACTGGCCTTAGACGGGTCGTTGCGTCCGTGCGCGGGCGTGCTACCCATGCTGATTTCCTGCCAAAAACTGGGCAAAACGGCCATTATCCCCCCGCAAAACGTGTTGGAAGGACAAGTATCTTCCGCCCCGTTTATTACGCCACACACATTGCGCGAACTGGTAGATTATTTGGAAGGAAGAGCAGACGAAAATGCCGTCAAAATCAATTTTATCCCGCAAGAAGAATCAGCCCCGCAAACCGAACTTGATTTTTCCGATGTCAAAGGCCAAGCCCTTGCCAAACGCGCCTTAGAAATTGCCGCCGCAGGCGGACATAACGTGCTGATGATCGGGTTGCCCGGTACGGGTAAAAGCATGCTCGCCAAACGTTTCCCCGGTATCTTACCGCCGCTTACGCAAGAGGAAGCGTTGGAAATTACGAAGATTTATTCCATTTGCAATTTAATGGGAAAAAGCAAACTCTTAACCCAACGTCCGTTTCGCGATCCGCACCACACCATTTCCGATGTGGCGTTAATCGGCGGCGGTTCTAACCCGCGCCCGGGTGAAGTGTCGCTGGCGCACAACGGCGTTCTCTTTTTAGACGAATTTGCCGAATTTTCCCGCTCGTCCTTAGAAGTTTTACGCGAGCCCTTAGAAAACGGACAAGTTACTATTTCCCGCGCCAAAGAAACCGTTTCGTATCCGGCCCGTTTTACGCTCGTAGCCGCCATGAACCCGTGCCCGTGCGGTAATTTGGGTAATCCCTTAAAACCGTGTACGTGTACGCCTATGCAAATCAACCGCTACAAATCGCGCATTTCGGGGCCGCTCTTGGACCGTATTGATTTAACCGTCAATTTAAACCCGGTTAAATACACCGATTGGAATAAACAAAGCGAGGGCGAAACTTCGGCCCAGATTAGAGAACGTGTCTTAAAAGCGCGTGAAATTCAGCGCAAACGCTTTGCGGGCACCAACACAACCGCCAATGCGTTTATGTCGGCCAAACAGCTTAAAGAATTTTGCCCGCTACCGGCGGGAGCAGACGCTATTTTAGAGGCCGCCATGCGTAAATTCGGCTTAAGTGCACGCAGTTTAGATAAAATTTTGAAAACAGCCCGCACCATTGCCGATTTAGAGGGCTCTGCCAACATTGAAACAAAACATCTGGTGGAAGTGATGCAATACCGTCCGCTGGACCGCAAAGGAGTGGCTGACGTATGAACCCGTCTATTTCTTCGGCTGAACGCTTGGCCCGTATCCAATTAAACGCATTTTTATATTTGCGTGCCGATTGGTTGGAACGGCTGATAGAAATTTTCGGCTCGGCCCAAGAAATTCTGCGTCAAGACGCTAAAACGCTGTCGCAAGAAGCCAATTTAAACCCCGATACCGCCGCCAAACTTCTGCAAGCCGCTTTCTCTGTTAATCCGCAAGAGGAGTGGGATAAAACTGCCAAACTAAACGGTCATATTTACGTGCCGGAAGATGATGAATATCCGCAATCTTTACGTAACTGCAAGGAAGCCCCGTTGGCTATTTATGTACTGGGGAAATTACCGCCGGACGAACATGCGTGCGTAGCCATGGTAGGTACGCGCAAAATTACGCCCTACGGCCGGCGCGTAGCCCGCAAATTGGGCGAAGAACTGGCAAGTGCGGGTGTAACCATTGTCAGCGGGCTCGCCCGCGGCATTGATAGTGAAGCGCATGCCGCGGCCGTGCGCCTTAAAAAACCGACGGTTGCCGTTATCGGTACCGGTATCGGGCGGTGCTATCCGGCCGAAAACCGTGCCTTGGAAAAGGCCTTACTAGAACACGGCGGCGCGGTGGTATCCGAACTGCCCTTTAACAGCCCGCCCAACGCATTTCATTTTCCGCGCAGAAACCGCATTATTGCGGCGTTATCACAACCCGTTGTCGTCGTAGAAGGCGAAGTTAAATCGGGCGCGCTAATTACCGCCAAACTCGCTTTGGAAATGGGAAAAGACGTTTTAGCCGTGCCCGGCCCGATAGACAGCCCGCAGTCCGGCGGCCCCAATTCGCTTACCCGGCAAGGGGCGGGGGTTGTAACTTCCGTCGCAGATATACTAGACTATATACCACAGCAGTCGCGCTTTGGGTTGGACACGCGTTTCTTTGAACATGCCACCCAAACGCCGGATAAACCGCAAGAAACATTAACGCCGCGCCAACAACAGGTAATGCAAATTATCGGCACGGGTTCTTGCAGTTTGGACCAAGTGGCCGAATCGTTAGGCGCAGATGTGCCCGAAACGGCCGGACTGTTATTTGAACTGGAAGTACAGGGCTTTTTAGCGTGTGAGAACGGCCTGTACAGTAAAAGCAAATTTTAAACTGATAAGGAAGTGAATTATGGCAACGAATATCAAAGGGAAAAAACTTGTCATTGTGGAGTCTCCCACCAAACAAAAAACGATCAGCAAAATTTTAGGTAATGACTTTTTAGTGCGCAGCTCGTTCGGGCACGTGCGTGATTTGCCCCAGCACGATATGGGGGTGGATATTGACAATAACTTTACCCCCACGTACGAACCCGTCCCCCGGGCCAAAAAAATGCTCCCGGAGCTTAACGCGGCGGCTAAAAACGCGCCGGAAATTTACCTCGCTACCGACCCTGACCGCGAGGGGGAAGCGATCGCGTGGCACTTGGTAGAATTATTAAAACTGCCCAAAGAGCGTTACCAACGTATTTTCTTTCACGAAATTACTCCGGCCGCTATCAAAGAATCGTTTTCGCATGCACGTAAAATTGACGAAAACCTCGTCAATGCCCAACAGGCGCGGCGCATTTTGGACCGCATCGTCGGTTACAAATTATCCCCCCTCTTGTGGAAAAAAATTACCCGCGGCCTCTCTGCCGGACGGGTACAATCGGTAGCGGTACGGTTACTGGCCGAACGCGCCAAAGAAATTAAAGATTTTAAAGAGCAAGACTATTGGACCCTCTCCGCACAATTTGAAAAACCGAATACGGCTCCTAAATTTTGGGCGCGCGTAACCAAATGGCAAGGCAAAAACATAGAACAAACTACTACCTACCATTTATTTGCCGAAGACTATAAAGTCAAAAATACCGTTTTTGATAACGAGGCCAAATTAGCCCCCTTGTCCGAAGTATTGCGCAAAGGGCCTAACACGGTTGTTAAAGTAGAGAAAAAAGAAGTCAAACAAAAACCAAAACCGCCTTTTATCACGAGCTCCTTACAACAAGACGCTTATAATAAACTCGGGTTTTCTTCCCAAAAAACGATGATGACGGCCCAAACGCTTTACGAAGGTATTGACGTAGAAGGTCAAACCGTCGGCTTGATTACCTATATGCGTACGGACTCGTTTAATGTATCTAAATTGTTGCAAGAACAAACGAAAAAATTTATCGGCGAAAAATACGGTGCGCAATTCGTGCCCGCCAAACAACCCATTTACAAAAGCAAAGTAATGGGCGCGCAGGAAGCACACGAATCTATCCACCCGACCGATGTGCGCCGCACGCCGCAAAACTTAAAACCGTTTTTAACGTCCGACCAATACAAACTCTATGAACTCATCTGGCTTCGCTTTGTGGCCAGCCAAATGGCAGATGCCGTTTTTAATACCGTAGCCATTGACATTGCCGCCGGCGACGAGAAAACGTGTCTGTTGCGCGCCAACGGCCGCACCGTTAAATTCCCCGGCTACTTATCCATTTACAAAGACCAAGACGAAGAAGAAAATAACGAAGAAAGCACCAGCGCGCTTCTTCCCGTGCTCGCAGAAGGCGACACGCTTAACTTGTTAGACATCAGCTCCAAAGCGCACAAAACGACTCCGCCACCGTGCTACAACGAAGCCAGTTTAATTAAAACGCTTGAAAAACACGGTATCGGCCGTCCGTCCACCTACGCGCCAACGATTAAAACCATTTTGGACCGTAAATATATTGCCCGCCAACCCAAAACCAGTAAGCTCATTGCTACGGATCTGGGGATCACGGTAACGGAAAGCTTAAAAGGGTTTTTCAAAGAGATTATGGACCTATCCTATACCGCCGACGTGGAAGAAAAATTAGACGAAGTCGCCGAAGGCGGACAAAAATGGGTAAAACTGTTATCCGATTTTTACGTCAATTTCAAGCGCGAACTGGACGAAGCCGATAAAGGCATGCAACGCCCGGCCGCGCAACCCACCGAGGAAAAATGCCCCGTCTGCGGTAAATTTATGCTTAAAAAACGCAGCCGCTTTGGGGAATATCTCGTGTGTAGCGACGAAACCTGCAAAGGCAAAATCAATCTTTCCAGCTCCGGCGAAAAAGTCGCCCCCGAACCAACTAATGAAGTGTGCGACAAATGCGGCTCGCCGATGGTTATTCGCACCGGACGGCGCGGCAAATTCATGGCGTGCTCGGCCTACCCGAAATGCAAAAACACCTACTCTGTGGACGCCGAGGGCAAAAAAGTCGCCTCTACCGGGCCGATCGTTACGGACCGCTTGTGCGAAAAATGCGGCAAGCCGTTTGTATTACGTTCTTCGCGCCGCGGGGAATTTTTGGGTTGTTCGGGTTATCCTAAATGCAAAACTATCGTTACGGTAACGCCGGAAGAAATCGCCCAGATCAAAGCCGCACACGAAGCTAAACAGAAAAAGAATTAGAGGGTTATCCCGTGGAAGAATGGGTGGACGCTTTTTTACTTCAGTTGCAAAATAAAAATTTCTCCCCGATGACTATAAAAAGTTACCGGGCAGACTTGGAGGAGTTTTTATCTTTTTGCGCCCAACGAAATATCCGGGAAGTATCCCAATTCTCATCCACCAATATCCGCTCGTTTCTGGCCGCGTTGCAAACGCAAAAAAATCCGTCCCGCAACACCATGTTGCGCAAGATTGCCTCGCTGCGCAGTTTTGCCGCCTATTTATTGGAGCAAGGCGAATTATTGCGAAACCCGTTTAAATTACTGCCGGCTCCCAAACGCCAAAAAATCTTACCCAAATTTTTGACTGTGCCGGAAACAGAGCAACTCTTAGATACCGCCGCCCATACCAAAATGGCCCCGCGCGACCGCGCCTTATTTGAATTGATGTACTCAAGCGGTCTGCGCCGCAGTGAAGTAGTGGGGCTCAAAATAAGCGATGTAGATTTTTTTAACGGTATTGTTAAAGTGTTTGGGAAAGGGTCTAAAGAACGTTTAGTACCGGTAACCGATGAGGCGTTGGCAGCTATCAAAGATTATTTGGCGTGCCGTAAAAACCCACAATCACAAGAAGCACTTTTCCTCAACCGTAACGGCAAACCCTTAACGGGCGACGGGCTTGCGTACATCTTTAAAAATACGGCTATCGCGGCGCATTTAGTGCGCAAAGTAACGCCGCACAGTTTGCGACACTCGTTTGCTACGCACTTACTTAATAACGGGTGCGATTTACGCAGTTTGCAGGAAATGCTGGGCCACAAAAGTTTGGCGGCTACCCAAGTTTATACCCATGTGTCTGTTGAAAAATTAAAAAGCGTGTATCAACACGCACATCCGAAGTGTAAGGAGTAAAAATGATTGGGGTAGGTATTGATATTGGCGGAACATTTGTTAAATTATTCGTCTTAAACGAACAAGGGCAGACGTTGCGCATGGATAAAATTGAAACCGATTATAGCAAAGGATCTGCGGGTTTTATTGACCAACTGGCGGGTTTTATCAACCGTTTCAAACAAGAATATGCCGGACAACCGTTAGCCGTAGCGGTGGGAGCCCCGGGGGATGTAGATAACAAAAACGGCATTTTGCGCTACAACCCCAATTTAAAATTTACCGATGTAGATGCTTGGCCGATTGCTAAGCAACTCTACGAAAAAACAGGCATTTTGCCCCGCGTCGCCAACGACGCTACGCTCGCCGCTTGGGGCGTTTATGAAACCGATTTACACCGTCAAGGCACTAACGTGCTCGTGGTAACCCTAGGCACGGGCGTTGGCGGCGGACTAATTTTAAACAAGGAATTGTACCAAGGTTCCAACGGCACAGCCGGCGAAATCGGGCATATGAAAATTGCCGATACCGCTACCGGCCCGTTGTGCGGGTGCGGCATGCGCGGTTGTTTGGAAGCGTTTGTAGGAACTATCGGCATTAAACGGCGCGTGTTAGAGGCAGTAAAAAAAGAGCCGCAAAGCCAACTGGCACAACTTGTTCAAAAAGAAGAAGATTTTAAAATTGAAGTCGTCTTTCAAGCGGCCGAAAAGGGATGCCCCGTAGCACTTAAAATTTGGGAAGATACCGGCTATTATTTGGGAATCGGTATTGCTAACTTTGTACTCATGATAGACGTAGATACCGTAGTGCTTACGGGGGGTGTATCGGGGGCGGCTGCTTACTTTATGCCCGCATTAAAACGCGTACTGGAAAAACAAACTTTTAAAACCCCGTTTAAACAATTAAAATTATTAGTATCCCAAAATCCCCATGTAGGAGGAGTCGGCGCGGCACTGTACGCAATTCGTCACGCCAAAAACCCACGTTAAATTATGCGTAAGAGTTGGTTTTTTATCCTCGGATTATTTCCCCTTGTTTCGTTGCACGCGCAGGAGCGTACGCTCCCGATGCCGGACGGGGACGGCTTCGTTTATTTCTCAGCCGATAAAGCCACCGTGGAGCCGCAAACTAAAAAATTAAATCTGACCGGAGACGTCTTACTCATTCAAAAAACGCCGGACGGCAAAAAGCGCACGCTTACCGGGGAAAATATTACTTACGATCAACAAAATACTACCATTTCTTCCGTCGGGCCTATTGTAGTAGAGGATGGTTTAGGCAGCGTGATACGGGCTAACAATTTATCGGTTAACTACACAACTAAAGATTTCAAGGCCGACACCATAACTACCGAATATCCCCCCTTGCGCGTATTAGGCGCAAAAGAAATTTCTTCCCAAAACGGCAAATACACGTTACGCAAAGCCGAAATTACGTGCTGTGATTGCGAGGACCCGCATTATACTATTTCCGCCGGAAAAGTAACCGTTTCGCCGCAAAAACGCGTGTTCGGCACCAACGCTGTCCTCAAGTTAGACGGTTTCCCGGTGATGTATTTGCCGGTATTTTGGCGTTCTATGGATTCGCAAAAACCGTGGACCACGTACGTAGATTTTACGCAAAGTAACAAAGTCGGTTTTGGGATATTAACCTCTTCGGTATTTAAACCCGTATTTGGGTTGCGGCCTGTTTTAAACGTGGACTATTACACGAAATCGGGCCTTGGGCTCGGCGGCGGCCTGACAGCGGTTACGTCTCCCACATTGCGCGGAAGTGCCGAGTATTATTATATCAACGATAAAAATGCAGACGAGTTTAACTTGGCCGAAACAAAACGCTGGGGCCTGCAAGGCGGATACTGGTGGGAAATGTATGATTCGTCCGACCATTTGAACAATGAAACCGGCGCGCTCTACCAACTGCAAACACAGTTCCGCAAAGTGTCCGACCCGTACTTCAACGATTCGTTCTTCCGCAGTAACCCCTATATTTTCATGCCGGACCAAGAAACCAACCTGGCCCTGTCACGCCAAACACGGCGCACAACGCTGCGTGTAAATTACCAGGAAAAAGAAATCTTTGCGTGGAACAAACAAAAATTCATGGCTGAAAAACGCGTCCTGCCGGAAATCAAATATATGGTGTTGCCGTTTAATGACCCACTACTAAAATTATCCCACCGCTTTGAGGTGGACGTAAACAACACCTCGCGCTTGCAATACCGGAACAATCAACCCGATGAAGAAGGCCCCTACCAACGTCAGGGCCATGCGCGTTGGACCACGGAAAAATCTATACGCATGGGCCGCTACGTTACTTTTTTACCCAGCGCCTTTTACGATCAAAAAGTTACTTTTGACGATAATAACTACCAAGAAAAAGATGCGTGGGTAGGCCGTGTGGGAACAGATTTAAATTTACAGACGCATGCGTTTCTCGGAACAACCAATTTAGGTTACCAGTTTACCAAACGGCTCTCCACCGGCACGCTGTCGTCGGATCACTTATCGCCCGATAAAGGATTGGAACGCAACCGCGTATATATCAACCACTATTATCGCCCCACGTTTAATACCCACATACGCTTAACCGCCGGGTTTAATTTATCTGACTATACCTACGATTTATCCACCGGTATCGGGCGGGCAATTACGTGGGAACACCTCAAAGAACGCATAGAACCTTTCTTGGCAGAGTGGGGCTACAACGCACCGGACGGCTCTTTTAATTTTTTCATTCAGGACCAATATGACCTTGTCAAAAAAAATATCAGCTTTATTGCCCAATCACACTTCAACATCAAGGGCCAACAAATCGGACTCGGCCTCAATAACTTTGCCGATTACACCGACCCCAGCTCGCTGTATACTACAAACGCAGACCGCTATACCGTAACCACCACATGGGGATTGCGCCCCGCCAGCAAAAAATGGCTGTTAGATTTGGGAATAGATGCCTCGTTTTACCGCGGGCACACAACTACGTTTAATAAAATGCTCCGCCTGGCGCGTGATTTCCACGATGCCCGCTTAGATTTTACAATACGTAACCGCAACAAAAACTTGTCGTTTGCGCTACGTTTTACCATTTTGTGCGGCAATAAAAACCGTGAAAATGAAACTTTGCCCGAAGATACCTATATGTACCCATGGCGTCAACCGGGTGATTTAAGAGATTAACAGGAGAAAAAAATGAATTACCCTTACGTTGGTTTTTTTAGACGGGCCGTAGCTTTTCTGTTGGACATTTTACTCGTAGGGCTGTTGCCTACGCTTTTGTGTGCACCGCTGTTTTCCTCCCAGAACGCATTGTTATTGCAATTACCGGCAAGCCCTCTTAAAGACGAGGCCATTACCTCTTTGATAGTAGGATGTTCGCTCTTGTGGCAAGTATTATTTTTAATCATCTATTGGCTCTACTTTGCTTTTTGCGAAAGCAGCCGCAAACAAGCCACTCTGGGCAAACGCTTACTGGGCATAAAAGTAATTGACCAACGCGGGCGACGGATCCGTTTTGGCCGTGCCACGGCGCGGACCGTTGCGCGGTTTTTTATGCAATTTACGGCTTACATTGGGTTTGTCATGGCCGGATGTACCCGCCGAAAACGCGCCTTGCATGATATGATCGTACAAACATACGTGGTGCGCAAAGATTTCAAACCCACCGACGAACTACCCGATACGCCGGGCCACCCGGTATGGTTGGTACTGTGGAGTGTGCTTTTGGTAAGCTTTGCGCTCCTAAGCGTGATCGCTAATTCTATTCCGGACATGGACGAACAAGAAATTATGCCCGAAGCGGCCGTTGCTTCCGCACAAACGAGCGTCCCTCCCGAACAAGCACTCACGCCGGACTTCCCCACACAACCGGACCGTTTTGTCGCACAAGCCCAAACCCGTTTACAGGAATTGGCACGCACGCAAGCAGCTGTTCCTTCCGGCGTACAACCAGACGGCAACCGCTATTTCCGTCATGCCGACGGCTACCGCGCCCTACTGGCTAACTCTATGACACTGTTTATCCCTAACGGACAAACGGAAGTTTGTTGTGAGGAAGATATCCAAGAATCGTGCAGAAAAGCCGGGCTGACAGTTTGCAATAAATAAAATCTTATTCTGACAAAACGCAAAAGCGGCAGACATTTTGTCTGCCGCTTTTTTGCACGTCCCCGCAAACTAACACGAAGCCCCCTTTGCAAAAGATAACATCATACGCAATCAGAGGTTTGAGGCCTTATGCCTGCCCCCGGCAAGGGGGTTGACAAATCAAAAAAAAAAACGATAATAAGGGTAGTCGTTTTTTACGGCCACAACCAAAAAGGAGATTTTTTTATGGAAAACAGTAAATATAAAAATATGTCATTCCCGCAGGTCTTTGGCGGGAATCTTCCTCTTTCGGAGTTGTTATTAAAAAAAGAAAAACAACCTTGTTTTATGCAGAAAGTGGAAGATCCCCAACAGAAACTCTTGGGGATGACACCTAATTTTACGTCGGGTTTACACCCGACCTACAACTACCGGGCCATTGTCGGGCTTACACCCGACCTATATGCAAAGCAACGCGGCTTTACACTCATTGAACTATTAGTCGTTGTCCTCATTATCGGCATACTTGCCGCCGTAGCATTACCCAAATACCAAGTGGCTGTAATGAAAACACATTACGCCACGTTAAAAAACATGGCTAAAAAAATGGCAGAAGCACAAGAAACGTATCATCTGGCAAACGGCACCTACGCTGCTGATTTTGACGAATTATCCATAGATATAGGGGGCTCGTATTATGGGGCAGGCACCCACGATGCCCAGAAATTTCCTTGGGGGCATTGTAATATTGCCCCCTCCTATTGTCAATGTTCCTATCAGGATAAAATGTTTTTTCGTATTTTTTATTCAGACGGAAGTCAGCGTTGCGGCGCCCGTCCTAATTTAGTCATAGAAACTCAAGTGTGCAAACAGGAAACGGGCTTAAATGCGCCGTCGTACCCCGCCTCTCCGACGGAAGCATGGTACGATTATCAATAAAAAGTTTGTCCTATTGATTTCCTGCCAAACTAACCCAATTAACCGGGCCGAAAAATTTGCCGTACGCGTTGACCCGTACCTTAAAAAGTTAGTATCATTGTATGGTAGAAATACAAATCTAACTACGGAGAAACACATGAAAAACTTACTACAAGTTGTTTTAGTTTTCGCCTTGGCCGCCGGTTTGACCGCCTGCAAAAAGAACGTCAAAGACGATGCCAATGCCGATCTTACCGCCGGTACCAACGGTGCCGAAATGGTAATTACCGATACGAACGTGGAAACCACCGATACCACCGTGCCGACGCAAGAAATTGCGTTAGGTGCCGTTTACTTCGGTTTGGATAAAGCCACCCTTACGGCAGATGCCCGCAAAATCGTAGAAGCCAATGCCCAAGCCATCAAATCGGCCGCCGCGCTTGCTTCCTACCGCATTACCATTGAAGGCAACTGCGACGATAGAGGCACCACCTCTTACAACATCGCCTTAGGTCAAAAACGCGCCGAAGAACTCAAAGCCAACTATGTCCGCTTGGGCATTCCGGCTGCGAACATTGAAACCGTTTCCTACGGTGAAGAAAAACCCGTCTGCACGGCTGCTACCCAAGAATGCTGGGCTAAAAACCGCCGCGCCGATACGCTCTTAAGCGTTAAATAAGCTGTTTTGGCAAGGAGCCCGAACACACATGAAAAACGTTACTAAACTTATTTTTATGGCCGGTTCGGGCTTTTTGCTGTCCGGCTGTGTCGCCAGCCAGAGCGACATGAGTACGCTGAAGTTACAACTCCAAGAACTTAACCGTACAATCGTCCAAATGCAAGCTAACCAAGCCGAACTCGCCGGGAAAATGGACGAATTAAACCAAAATCTGTCCGTGTCTAATGAGAATTTTTCTCAGATGGACGAGCAACTCTCTAAATTTTCTACCAAATTAGACGATATCGCCGCCTCGGTAACTTCCCGTCCGGCGGAAAAACCGGCACCGGCCGCGGTGTCGCCTTCTGAATTATTTGCCGAGGCCAAAGGGCATTTTGATAAAGGCATTTATGAGCCCGCCGCCGCCGGATTTAAAATCTATATCAACCAATACCCCAACGGTGAAAACGCAGAAGAAGCGTATATGCTTATGGGCGATTCATACGTGGCATTAGGCAAAACTAAATCGGCCGCGGTGGCGTATGCCAAATTGTTGCAACAATTTCCTAAGGGCAAACAAGTGCCCGCCGCGCGCCTTAAATACGCGCGCAGTATTGTTCCGCTTGGCAAAACCGACGAAGCCAAAAAATATTTAAACTCTATCGTGCGGCAATATCCTTCCGCGCCGGAAGCAAAACTGGCCAAAGAAGAATTGGCCAAACTCAAATAATTGGCTATGAAAAAAATACTTTCTTTAGCGGTTTGTGTGGCCGCAATTTTGTGCGTAGTCGCGCCGTCTTTCAGCGCACCTAAGACCGATGTATACATTGGTATTACGTCGGTAGGGGATAAACATTTGCCGGCAATCGGTATGCCCGCGTTTACCGCCGATTCCCAAAGCCACGAAGCCGCCGAACTCGTGCACGATACGCTCCGCGCCGATTTATTATTTGCGCGTTATTTTGATGTCAAAGAAGACGGCCCGGACTTTAACGCCCAGAAACTCAGCAAAACGATGACCGCATGGGCCAAAGCCAAAGCCAGCTATTTGCTCGCAGGCGAAGTATCCTACGCCGAGCCGTATTACACGATTAAAATTTACGTGTACGATTTATCTACACGCAAAGCGGTTTTCCCTAAAGCGTTCAAAGGCACGAAAAGCAGTTTGCGCCGTCTGGCGCACATCGCGGCGGACCAAATCACACACGCGCTAACCGGCAAACGCGGTATTGCCGACACAAAAATTGCCTTTGCTAATAACTCCACCAAACACAAAGAAATTTACATGGTGGACTACGACGGCGAAAACATGCAAAAGCTTACCAACGACCGCAGCATCGCGCTTTTGCCGCGCTGGTCCAAAGACGGACGTATTTATTACACTACCTATAAATACCGCAACCCGGATATTTTTGCAATTGATTTAAAAGCCGGCAAAATTGCCCCGGTCATTATCCGCGGCGGCTTGTCTTTAATCGGCGGCGTATCGCCGGACGGAAAAGCGCTCGTGTTTACGTCTTCGGGCGGGTCTAACCCGAGCATTTACATTTACAATTTGGAAACCCACACCAAGCAACGCATTACCAATAAGGCGTCGGTGGACGGCTCGCCGTCTTACTCGCCCGACGGAAAATACATTACGTTTGTGTCTAACCGCGCGGGCAATCCGCAAATTTATGTAATGGAACTGGCTACCGGGCAGACGCGGGCCCTAACCAAAAATTTCAACTGGTCCGATAGCCCCCAATGGTCGCCTACCGGGGAGTGGATCGTATTTTCCGGACGCGAAGCGCCGTATCATCCGATGGACATTTTCCTCGTTGATTTAACCGGCACGCAACTGCGCCGCTTAACAACTGACGCGGGATCTAACGAAGACCCGACGTGGTCGCCCGACGGACGTTTTATTGCGTTTACCACCACGCGCAACGGCAAACGGCAGTTGTATTTAATGGATATGGACGGCAGTGCGCCGCACTTACTGGCCGACCTGCCGGGCGATTCGTTTACGCCTCACTGGAGTTTCTAAAACAACCTTGTTAATTATAGCCCGCTTCTTTGTGAAGCGGGCTTTTTATCGTTGGCGTATCCGCCCGATAGGGTACTGTTAGGTCCTTTTGTTCAAAGCCGCCCCTTGAGTGCTGTTTATAAAAAGCGCCAAATCGGAAAAGAAAATTTACATGTTTGAGCGTAGCGAGTTTGTAAATTTTCCCGATTTGTCTGCTTTTTATAGCACACCGGGGCGGCGGTCTTTTGCGAGCTTTTCTGCCGTCAGAAAAGCGGAAAGGGGCTTGACAAATCAAAAAAAAAAACGATAATAAAGGGACGCAAAAAATATATCAAATAATACGTCATGTTGAATCGCGGCCCTTACTGCTTGGCCGCGCCCCGAAAAGTTTTTGTTCGGGGTCTGGTCAATGGGTTTCAGCATCTCACCTTGTTGCCGTTTTAGAAAGCGGTGAGATCCCGGATCAAGTCCGGGATGACAGCATTATTGATATTGAAGGAGCAAACAATATGAAAAACAAACAAGCATTTACGCTTATAGAATTATTAGTAGTGGTACTCATCATTGGTATTTTAGCGGCGGTAGCGTTGCCGCAATATCAAAAAGCGGTGGACAAAAGCCGGTTTTCTAATCTTATGAATATCACCAACGCGATTGCCCAAGCCAACGAAGTGTATTATTTGGCTAACGGACGGTATGCTACGAATTTTGACGAACTAGCAATAGATGTTCCGGGCATCCATATTAACGGTTACGACGCCACTTTTGACTGGGGTATGTGCAGACTAGCCGCCCAACAAGAAGTGATTTGCTTTGCCACCACCCAGTTACAAAATGCTTATACGGTTTACTACACTCATAGTTCCGACGCTAACCGGGGAGCACATACGTATTGTGTCAGTTTGACAGATGAAGCGGGCTCCCGGTTTGACAAAGTCTGCTCCTCGCTAGGAACCTTTAAAATGTCCGCCACTTGTAACCACGGGACAGGAAATATTCCTTGCCGCATGTACACGATGAAATAAATAACACACTCTCTCTTTTATATTCCGCATTCCAACTTTGCGGAATGACGAAAAGAGAGAGTGTGCTTATGGAACTTACGAACAGTAATTTTATCCTAGCAACTTCGCCAAGATTTGGCTAATCACACGCGGGTTGGCCTTGCCTTTGCTCAACTTCATCACGCCACCCACAAGCGCGCCGATAGCGGCTTTGTTACCTTTTTGGTAATCGGCCACGGCTTTGGGGTTGGCGGCAATAGCTTCTTTGGCCCACGTTTCCAGTTGGCCTTCGTCGGTTACTTGCACCATGCCGCGCTTAGCGATGATGTCCGCGGCTTTGCCGCCGTGGGCGTAAATTTCGTCAAATACTTCGCGCGCTTGTTTGCGGTTGATCTTCCCGCCCTCTACAAACTCCAACAGTTCCGCCAGTTGCGCCGCGGAAATGGGCGAGTTTTCAATTTCTTTTTTCTCAGCATGGAGCATACCTAAAAGATCGGTTTGTATCCAGTTGGACGCCGTTTTCAAAGATACTTTACCGCTTTTGGTAACCGTTTCAAAATAGTCGGCAATTTCGCGCGAACTGGTCAGCACGCCCGCATCATAGGCAGACAGCCCCGCTTTCATAAACCGCGCCTCTTTGCTAGACGGCATTTCGGGCATATTGTTTTTGACGTTGGCTAACCACTCGTCGGACAAAACAACCGGCGGCAAGTCCGGCTCCGGGAAATAGCGGTAGTCAAGCGCGTCTTCTTTGGAGCGCATCGGGCGCGAAACACACTCTACTTTATCCCACAACCGCGTTTCCTGTTTGACTTGGCCGCCCGCGTTTAACACTTCGGTTTGGCGGTTGATTTCGTAAATCAGCGCATCGCGCACCGCTTTAAACGAGTTTAAGTTTTTCAGTTCCGTGCGCGTGCCGAATTTTTCTTGCCCCACCGGGCGCAAAGACACGTTGACATCTACGCGCAGTTCGCCTTTTTCCATATCGCAGTTGGACGCCCCCACCCAGCGCATAATGCGTTTGATCTCGGTTAAATACGCATACGCCTCGTCCGGCGAGCGCATATCGGGCATAGACACAATTTCCAAAAGCGGACTGCCTGAGCGGTTAAAATCTACCTCAGAGTGGTCTGCAAAGTGCGACGACTTTGCCGCGTCCTCTTCCAAATGCGCGTGGTGAATGCCGATGCGCTTTTTTTGCAAATTATCCTTGGGGCCAAACGTAATTTCCACATACCCCGCGCCGTTAATCGGCTCGTCAAATTGGGTAATTTGGTATCCTTTGGGCAAGTCCGGGTAGAAATAATGTTTGCGCGAGAACGTAGATTTTTGATTCGTCACGCAGTTAAGCCCCAGTCCGGCACGCACGGCAAGCGTCAGCGCGCCTTCGGTAATCACCGGCATAGTACCGGGGTGTCCTAAACAAATCGGGCAAACAGCAGTGTTGGGTTTGGTGTCTTCCCCTACACCGTTGGGGCACGAGCAAAACAGTTTTGTTTTGCTGGCCAGTTGGACGTGAATTTCAAGTCCGATAACGGGTTCAAATTGAGTGGTCACAATAAAGCTCTCCTAAATTATTATAATACTAAATATGATAAACTTTTTTAAACCCACTTCCTACCGTAGCGCAGCCGCATTGGCGGTGGGAGCTACGGCTTTATGGAAAGGGATTTCATTTATCAATGCGCTTTTGTTGGCGGCCTATTTCGGCGCAAGCCGGGCAACCGATTTGTATTTTTACCTTATTTTAACCACAGGTGTGGCGTGGTTTTTTGTGCAACGGTTAAATGCCGCCGTTATCATCCCGCACGCCATGGCGTTGGAGGCAACCGCACCGCACGGTGGCCGGGCGTTACTCAACGGCTACTTGTATGTTTACGTCATTTTGGCCGTACTTTTAATCGGGCTTGGCTTTTGTTGGCCCGTGCAAAGTATTGCCTTATTTTCCCGTTTTTCCACAGCGTATTTGGAAACGCAACGCACGCTTATTTCGTGGGCCTTTGTGTTCTTTGCTTTACAGATTTTGACGACTTACCAGTTAGCTATTTTGGAAATGCACAAACGGTTTGCAACTGCCCTTTTCACGCCGCTAAATGCGCTCATGCCGCTACTTTTTTTGCTCTGTCTCGGGCGCACGCACGGTGTAATCAGCATGCTCTACGGGTTTGTGGTTTCGTATGCGGTGCAAGTGATTTTATATAGCATCATGCTTAAAAAAGAATTGGGGTGGACACTTACCCGCGGAGAAATTTACCACTCTGCCGCGTTTGCCAAAAACCTCATCAGCAACCAGTGCATGGAACTGGCCAATATCGTTAGCGGCGTATTGCCGCTGTATTTGCTGAGCGGGTTAGGCACGGGCGTAGTAAGTGCCTTAAATTACGCGCGGCAACTTTCCGATTCTTCTACCGAAGTATTTACGTTGCGCGTTACCAATGTGTCCAAAATTCAACTGACCGAACTGGCCGCCCGAAACGATTGGCCCGCTTTTAATAAGGCCTACAATACCACGCATTTTGCGTTGTGGTTTTTGCTTACGCCGCTGAGTGTATTTTCCGTTGTCTACGCGCCGGAAATTATCACGCTGTTTTTTTCACGCGGTGCATTTTCCGCAACAGACGCACGCGAATCGGCCGCGTTTTTACGCCCGTTGTTGGGGCTGGTGTGGCTGATGGTGCCGATACTCATGCAAAGCAATATCGTCGCCGCGACGCGTAAACTAAAAGAGTTTTTCCCTTACGCCTTAGCGGGTATTTTGTTATTTATTGTGAGCGTACCTTTTACCGTAAATGTATGGGGCGCACTGGCGTATCCGTACACGCAACTGGTATGCTGCGCCGCGGGCCAATTTATCAACTGGATGTTCCTGCGCAAATATTTGCCCGGTTTTTACATCAAACCCGCTTTCACAGACGGGTTACGTTTGGTAGGTTTTAATTTAATTTCGCTCGTGCCCGCTATATTATGCACCCATTTTTTGGCGGGACAAACCGCGTGGGTGGTTTTGCTAGTGGGCGGTTTGATATATGTAGCGGTACTGGCGGCGTTGACTTATTACAGCGGCGATTTCAAACGCTTTTTGCAAGTAGCATCTTCACACAACCCTTCGTAAGCATCTATGTAATTGGATAAAGAAAACCGCTCTGTGACCTCACGCGCACGTTCACTTAACGCGCGGCGCTTTTCATCCCCTTTCATCAAAACAGCTAATGCGTTAGCAAAAGCCGCAATATCGTCCTGCGGCACTAATAAACCGTCTACCCCGTGGCGCACAATAACGTCCGGCCCGGTGCAATTAAAACTGACCACAGGCACCCCCGCCGCCATTGCTTCTAACAGCACCATGGGAAAACCCTCCGTCCGCGAGGACATCGCCAACAAATCCGCGTGTTGATATACCGCTTGCAGGCCTTTAATGGGAGCAACTAACGCCGCACTGGCAGAGATGTTTAACTCGGCAATTTGCGTGCGAAGTGCTTGTTCGTCCGGTCCGGCTCCGACAATTGCTAAGCGCCATTGGGGAAAATTACTGGTGATTGTATACCACGCACGAAGCAGGCGCTCAAACCCTTTTTGGGCCACCAAACGTCCCACGGCAATCACGTATTTTTTATCAGTTTGCATAAAAGCCGGGCGGGGCAGTTTGTCGTGCGAACACGGCAACGCCGGGTTGTAAATAACAACGGGTTTCCACGACGGATGATTGTTTCGGATAAATTCCAAATCGCGCTTAGACAATACGGCTACGCGCGAGGCGCGGCTTAAAAAATAATCGCGTAAAAGTTGCCACTTGCGCGAAAAAGGCGTATGCCGCACATCTAAATGATCGGCGTAAATATACGGCACGCGCAAAAGTAAAGCGGCGGCTAACACATTAACCGCCATAAAACTAATGACCACTTCGGGCCGCGTGCGGCGCAAGGCGCGTGTCATGCGTACCAGACGCAAAAAACCGCCCAATACGCCCACACTTTTAAAGGGCGGCAAGTGGATGCGCTCGCGACGAACGCATGCGGGCAGGGTATAAAAATCGGGGGTAGAGGTGTCCAGTGTTAAGAGTGTAACTTGGTGACCGCGGCCAGCTAAACCCTCACACAGATACGTCATTACACGCTCTGCGCCGCCGCCGCCCAATGTACTGATGACACACGTGATACGCATGATGAGTGCGATTACGAAATAAGTTCTTCTACACCGCGCAAGAACGCTTCAAACGGGTGTTTGTCTTTGTGCTTGCTGGCTTCTACGGCCATTTCCACGCGTTTGCCCCAGTTGACCATCATGTCATCTAAAGCAACCGTAAACGGCTCTTCTTCGCCGGCATTGACGATAATGCCGTTTACGCCATTGGTAACAAGCGACGTAACCGCGCCCGATTCACATGCCACACAAGGCAATTTGCTGGCCATAGCGTCTAACAAAATATCGGCTACCGACGGATTTAACGCCGGATAGGCAAAGATATCGGCATTACGCAGCAAGCTGTACACATCGCTTTTGGCGGGGACGATTTCCGTACTGGCTTGTAAATTATTTTTGGTGATAAATTTTTGCAGTGCGGCTTTTTGCGTGCCGTCACCCACAATGGTTAAATGCCATGTTTTATGCGCGGGAGCCAAGCGCGACCACGTTTTAAGTAATGTATCAAAACCGCTTTCTTTGGTAAGCGGCCCGACGGCTAATACGTTATTTTCTTTTTTAAAGCAAGCGGGTTTGTTGTAGTTGTAATGTTCCACCCAAACGGCCGGCTCGGTTACACGAAGCGCATTGGGACCGTAAAGTTTTTTGTTAAGCGGCTTGTCGCTATCACCCAATACTAATACGCGTTTGGCTTTTTGTAATAACGCCTTTTTGGTTTTAACGGGTTTATCCTCTTTAAAATTTTCGTACTCTACGTAAATAAAAGGCAGTTTGGCCAGTTCCGCGCTCTCGCACGCGCGCAAATTCATCAGCGAAATAACCATTTGCGTATTAGACTTAGCAAACATCCCCGCCAGCGTTTTGGTCGTTGTCAATGCGGTATATTCTTTAAGCGGCACTTGCGTAAATACATTGCCTTTACCCTTGGGAGCGAGCACTTGTACCGCGTGCCCTTGCGCAACCAGATTTTCAGCCAATTTGACGCCTAAACGCGCCGCAGAAATTTTTTTGTTACCACCCACACATACTGTAATATTCATTGGTATTTCTCCTTACTAAAAACTCTTTATTTTATTGTACATAAAAAGAGGCCCGGCTTGCTTAGAGGACAAAAAAACCGCCCTTTCGGGCGGCCGGTATATGTATGCAAAATTGCGGGGGTTGGATTTGAACCAACGATCTCAAGGTTATGGGCCTTGCGAGATACCGGGCTTCTCTACCCCGCAAAGTTATTATAGCAAATTGAGATGAACTGACGCAAATTCACACGTAAAAACAAGGGAATAAAAGCACCGTTTATGAAATTCCACATTACAAAAACATCCAAACAAACGCATACAGAGGTTTGAGGCCTTATGCCTGCCCCCGGCAAGGGAGCGTTGCAGAATAACACAAAGTCCCCCTTGCAAAAGATAACATCATCTGCTTACAGAGGTTTGAGACCTTATGCCTGCCCCCGGCAAGGGGGTTGACAAATCAAAAAAAAAAACGATAATAAAGGGACGCAAAAAACAAAGGAGATTTTATGAACAGCAAAAATAGTTTTTTGTCCTCGCCCCTTGCGGGAGGTGCTCGCCGCACGGGCAAAAGTGAGGGGTATATAAAGGAAAATACTTATTTAAACCCCCTCATCGGTTTTGAGTACTTATTGAATTATTAGTGGTGGTGTTAATTATCGGTATTTTAGCCGCGGTAGCGTTGCCGCAGTATCAGAAAGCGGTCTTAAAGGCCCGAGTGGCTCAAGTTATACCTATAGTACGGGCCGTAGCCGATGCGCAACAAGTATATTTTTTAGCAAACGGCACCTATGCCACCACGACGGAAGAATTAGATATAGACTTTACCTGCCCCGAAGGGTGGACGTGCTTGGTGGGCAAAGATACCAGCTCTGATGCCCCCGGCTCTTACAACAAAATTCAATTGAACCATTCTGTTTCCGATGTACGAATTATTGACTATTACGGAGCCCCTCGTAGTGGCACGATACTAGAGGCTACCAATGCTCAAAACAGGATGTATTGTTGGGCTCCGACCAGCAAGCCATTAGCAGTTTCGGTCTGCAAATCGTTTGGCCCTAAGTTGGACGAAGGCAGCACGTACGTCCGTTATTTTATTCAGTAATTTTTCTAGATACACCAAGACGGGAGTTTTAATAGTTTGTCTTGATTTGTCAGATTCTATTTATTAGAAATTGGCAGATTTTGGAAAATTGTTTATCGGTAACACGCAAACACTCCTCTAGGACACAGCGAGATCCTGAAGTCTATTTATAGACCCCGTATACCAACCCTACGGGGCGCGGCCAAGCGGTAAAGGCCGCGGTTCAGGATGACGTCCTAGAGGAGTGTGCGTGCTTATAGAAGTTAACAAGGCCGTTTTCAAATCAGCGCGATAAGAACGCAGGACAACACCCGGTTTGACAATTCGCCACGAGCGAAAGGGACGGACCGCCGCCCCAAGAATAACTTTGTAGAAGAGAAGATGATTTTTCAGATTTGAGGAAAATTTGCGGGATTTAGGCGGCCGCATAGGCGTAGCGGTAGCTACGTCAAGGCCGCGAGACCGCAAATTTGCCCAAATGTGGAAAATTGTATCGCAGGAACACGACATGAGGGCACAACGATTCGTTGTGCCCGCGTGCGTGCTTATAGAAGTTAACAAGGCCGTTACGCTATTTATACATAGGATAAAAATAGATGCCCATATACACCGGGTTATCCACAAACCCCTTTACTTGTTTATTCATCGCCCACAACCCGGTCGGGTGGACGGTATAAATCTGCATGGCGTCTTCGTGCATTAAATTATGTACGGCTTTATACAGTGCGTTGCGTTTGGCTTGGTTGGTTTCCGCAACGGCTTGTTCAATCAGCACGTCTACCGCCGGATTGCTGTACCCTTGCGAGAGCGCATACCGTCCTTGGCTATGCAAGAACGGGAAATAGAAATTGTGCGCGTCTGCGTAATCGGCCACCCACCCGCGGGCCCACATCGGCATTTGGCGGCGGGCTGTTTTTTCTAGGAACGCCGGCCACGTTACCCCGCGCAAATCAATTTGAAATTTGGGGTTTAATTTTTCCACGTTGCGTTTTAAAATCTCGCTCGCAATTTGGCGCATTTCGCCGCTGGTGTTATACGTAATGGTAAATTTAAATCCTTTTTCCCACACTTGGCCGCCCCACGCTTTTTTGAAGTGTTCTTCGGCTTTTTTCAAATCAAACGTGTAGTGTTTAAAATCGTTATCATATTTAACAAGTCCCGCCGGAGCCGGCCCGAGTGCCATTTCCGCGCGGCCCTCCATGGACTCGTTTAAAAATGCCTCATAATCAAACGCATATTCAAAACCTTTGCGAAGGTCCTTATCACTAAAGAAATCAGCCGGGATGCCTTGCCCGTCCAATTTACCGGACCCCACATCAGGGTTGGCTTCCATGTTAATATCAAGCGTAAAGAAAATCACCGGATCGGTGCGCAAACGCGGCAAATTGTCATACAAATCAATGGTGGTGCTGTCTTTGAGTTGCGAGATAAACTTGGGCGACAGCTCTGCCACATCCGCATCGCCGGATTCCAACATCAAGCGCAACGTGCTTGCTTCGTCCACGGTCATCATCAAAATGGTTTTGAGTTTCGGCGCACCCTCAAAATAATTTTCGTTGGCGGTTAACGTCAAGCGTTTGGCGGCAACATCCCACCGGGCTACTTGAAACGGCCCCGTGCCGTTGGTTTTATCAAAAAGAGGGTCATTGTCTTTGGCAAAGTTATTAAATTGTTTCCACGTTTCTTCACGGCCGTCCCACGCACCTTGTTCTACCGCCCACGATTTACTCATTACGTATCCCCACCGCGCCAAAATATATAAAAACGGCGCAAACGGGCGTTTGAGCGTGATGACCACGTTATTTCCGTCCACGCGCACGGCGTTGGCGGCGTCTTGGTAGTTAATGATAATTTCGCCTTTATCGTTGCGGGTAGAAGAAACGCCTAAAACCGGCTCTAAGAGCAAACTGGACGGACCGCCGGAGATATCGGAAAGTAAAAAACGCAAAATAGAATAGCGTACATCTTCGGGTGTTAAATCGCGCCCGTCGTGAAATTTTACCCCTTGCCGGATCGGGAACGTATACGTGCGGCCGTCTTGCGAAATGAGTCCGTTTTCTTTGGTAGGCACTTGGGTAGCGAGCGAGGGCAGTAGTTCTGTTAGCGAACTGCCGTTAAATTTAAGTAGCGTATCATAGACGTTGATCAGCATTCCGTGTGTAACGCCGTCGTAGGAATAAACGGGATCTAAGGACTCCATTTCGCCTTTATGCGCCACGATCAGCGTATCGGACGCGGTTTGTTTGGCGCACGCGCCAAGCAGTAAAACTGCACTTAATAAAAATAATAATTTTTTCATCGTCTCCTCAAAATGTACGCCGCCCCTTTTTTGTTATTGAGCCACGCACGCGCAAAAGGTTTAGCATCATACTCGCGCAACACGTGCGCAACGGTCTGGCCGGCCGGGTCGGCCACTAACACTTTCCCTTCGCGGTAGCCGCAAATAAGCACTAAATGCCCCTCGGTCTGGCTTTGGACCGCATTGGGAAGTTCATTTTCGCCGTAGGCAATACTGGCCACAATCAGTGCGTTGGGGGTACAGTATTTTTCCAACTCACTAAGCGAACTAAACCGCCAGAAATGTACATCTAACCCTTGTTGCGACGCATACGCCGTATTAAAAAACCAGTTACCGAAAATATCCGCCGCCGGGTCATATACATTTTGCAACACTTTGCTAAGCACAATCGGACGGCCTAACGCGCTCAAAGCCATACAAAGTGCCGTAGGGCTGCAAATACGCATTTTATCCGGCAAATCTTGCTCTTTTTGGGAAATCGGCCATACCTTGGCCGAAAACGCCCCGGACGGCAGACGGGTTGCCTTTTCTTCATCGTATTTAAACGGATCACGCACCCCGCTCGTTCCGATAGATAAAAGCGGAACTTCTCCTTCCATCCGCACCCGTAACCGATAATAACGCATGGGTTTAACAAGTACTAATTCGTCTATTTTTACGATACCCCATTCGTTAGCTTGATCGGGGAAACTTTGCTGAAATGTTTCCGACACAAGCCCTAATTTGAAAAACGGACTCCAACGTTTGCCGTTGGGACTTACTTGCACTTCTAACAACACACAACCGTCAAAGAAAACGCCCAAATTGGCCGATAAAACAAGCGAAGAAAATTCAAACGGAGCTTTTTGCGGATACGAAATGGCGGCGCGGATACCGTCTACCGATGTGTAACTTTCCACATCGGCAGAGGTGTGAATTTTATTAAAAACAGATGAAGAGTCCGTAGTGCCAATCATAAAAATCGGGGCACCCGGACTTGAACCGGGAGCCTCCCGCTCCCAAAGCGGGCGCTCTACCACTTGAGCCATGCCCCGTCAGCTACATTGTAGCAAAAAAGTACACAGAGCACCTAGTGTAAGCGTCCCTAATAAAAACACTTGACAGATCAAAAAAAAAAACGATAATAAAGGGACAGTAAAAAACAACAAAGGAGCCAACAACATGAAAAACAAACAAGCATTTACGCTCATTGAATTATTAGTGGTGGTGTTAATCATCGGCATTTTAGCGGCGGTGGCGTTGCCGCAGTATCAAAAAGCAGTAATAAAGTCCAAAATTGCTACGCTCATGCCGCTGTTGCGAACCATTGCCAATGCCGAAGAAGTCTATTATCTAGCCAATGGCCAATATGGTGCTTGGGATGAGTTGGATGTGGAATTACCGCCGGGTAGTACCTCGGTGAATGGGTGGCTGGTGCTGTCAAATGGGGCGTCAATTTCTACGGCAGCGCTGGAAAACGGATTTCTTTCTTCCATAGTCAATCCTGCTGCTGCTTCTAAAGGCCTTATTGTCCTAGATTATTTCTTTCAACATTATGGCGGATCTACTAAAGGGTTTTATTGTTACGCAGGAAATACAGATTCTTTGGCAACAGCAATATGCAAAAGTTTTTATAATGGGGGATCGCTTTCTAGCGGTTCTTGTAGTTACGTCGGAGCATGTACCGGCTATCCCATGGACTAAATTAAATCCTACGGTATAAATAAAGCAGTTGACTTGCTTGGGCATAAAAATTCAACCCCACCGCAAGGGTGGGGTTAAATTTCTGCGCCCACCAAGAGGGATTCCACCGACGGTGGGAGCGACCAAAATAGTGCCCTATTTCTTACAGTTACCTTGGGTCAACTTTTAAGCAGATTATTGGTAATTTTATTGTTTTAGATCTTCTCCACAAACAGTTGTGCCACAAATAGTACAGACATAATCTCCAGTATCTGCGCCAAAGTGATATCCTTTTTCCCATTTGTGTTTCCCATTTGGGCAGGATTTTGTTGTCGCGCACAGGAACGCAGCTTTTTCCATTTGCATAGCTATCCCCCCTAAAATTATTCTTTCATATATTTAGGCACATCGTAAAAATATAAGTCCTTACCTTTTTTACGCATATCAATCTCTTTGAAAGAATGAACTGAGTTCATGCTACCCATAACAGTTTTATAGTTATAAATACCCGTATAAATATAATATGCACCTTCGAGTGATTGGCCGGAAGCATAAGGCTTTTTACCGTATACAAAAATCAATTTATTCATATCAAAGTGTAAACTAATCTCGTTATGCGCACTGCCAAAGAGTGTACCGAGATGATTTGATGATAGGGCTCCAGAGGCCTCTCTATACCAACCCCCATTGGGGTAAATACAACTTTCATTTGGTGGAAAATGTGAATGGCCAGAAATGAATGAACACACATCTTGTTCGCAAAGATGTTTTCCTCCGGTGCGCTTTTCAAATAATTTTCTATCTAATTGATAAAAATGGCTATATATTGTGGAAGCTGCAGAGTCCAGGATGGGTTGATATTTTTGCGCATCTTTAATATCAGCTACTTTATTCGGATAAGTAGTTTCAAAGTGTCGGCGGTAGTAATCTGATACTTCTTCCGAAATGTTGGTCAATTCTTCAGCAGAAATGTCTGGGGTGTTACCATAAGGATTGGGGCTTCTAGCGATGGCGTCGAGAAAATCCAGCACTCCTTTTTTCAAAGAATTCTGTCTTAATTGCCAACTCCATTCCCTGACATGTTGAGACACTTTATCTGAAGGAATGTCTTGCCCTTTGCCAACGAATGTGACGATTTTTTCATAGGATTGAGCGCACTGTTTAGTTTGTTTCCAAAATTGATATGCTCGTTCGGAACTTTTATCGGTGGGGATTTGTTTTTGTGATAAAGCTTGTAAAGGATTTTTAACACTCGATAATAATTCCGCAATTTTTTTACAATCTTCATCTATTGTCGGCAAATTAGAAAGTATTTCTTGATCTAAACTATCTATATTTTTATTCATGATCTTTATGTAACTATCTGGATGACGATATGCTGCGTTACATCCCAATAAGAAACATAAACTAACTACCATGCCACATCCAACTAGATTCCTTTTCATTTTTTCTCTCCCAATTGAGTTTTAATTTATATGTTCAATTTTTTCTGGATCGTATTTGTATAAAACAAAAGACGACCGCCATTTGTGAGAAGCCAATCACACAAATAACAGTCGCCTACCTGCTTGATATCAAATCAAGTGCAGGATTACTGCCAATAGAGACGGGTTATAAGGCCGTTTCTATTAGCCATAGCGACCGTTTTCGGTTTGGCTTCTCCGTTGCATAAGCAACAGTGATGTCTATAATAGACAACCAAAAACAGTTCTAATTGTAATCAAGCCCACTTAGGGCTTTATAAATCTTATCCTCCAAAATAATTAGAGATATTTTCATTATAAAATATTTTGCTTTAATTGAGCGGTTTATGTGTGACCAAAGGTATGAAAAGTGGCACACCTATTTATAGAATCTAACATTACGTCAGGGCGATGAAATGGTGCCCATTATAGTGACCAAAAAGTGGCCATCGTTTGCATAGTTCTCTATGCTTAACGTTGCTAACTTTGCGAAAGTTCTCGTCGGAAGTACCAATTTTAATTTTTCAGAGCGGAGTTGAACCGAATTTTGGACCGTTTTCGCACAAATTTTTTATCATTCTCCGACGAAGAAAAAATAAAGGGCCGCTTAAAAGCGACCCCTTAAATCTGCGCCCACCAGGACTTGAACCTGGAACCCACCGATTATGAGTCGGTTGCTCTAACCAATTGAGCTATAGGCGCGACGTATATTTATTATAACAAAATTTCCGCTGTGCTCGTTGCAAATTGTGTGCGTAAGATAAAATGTGCTAAAATATAATTATCACTCCGGGATGGTGTAATGGTAACACGGGTGCCTCTGGAGCATTAATTCTAGGTTCGAATCCTAGTCCCGGAAAAATTTAGGCCTCGCTTCTGCGAGGTCTTAAATTTTTATGGGAAGAAGGCAAACTGCTTTGCCTTCGGCTAGGATTCGAAAGCCGGAGCCTTATCCGAGTTTGAGTTCACGCGCTGCGTGGACGAAAGGCGAGGATGGCGAGGCGGGGCCGCGAGCGCCGCACGTCAGTAAGGCGACTTGTGGCCGAATCCATTTTTACGTCCCGGAAAATTTGAAAACCTGCCTTTTGGCAGGTTTTTAAATTTTAGGGACAGCAACACCAACTGCTTGGTGTTGCGTTAGGATTCCGGGCCCGGGCGAAATGGAGAGGCAACTTCCACTTAATTGTAGCCACACTGTTTTAGCTATGTTGCTTTGTTTATCAGACGAAAAAAAGCCCCGGGGATAAACCCGAGGCAACTCGCACACATTATTTAATCTGTTTCTGGCCGGTATTGTCAAACTCGCGCATATGCGGGCCGATAATGGAAAGCACTTTAAAGGCAAGGGCAAAATCTTCTTTTTCGCTATCCGAAAAATTTTTGTTTTCAGCCAGTAACGCTACCGCATTTTGGCCGTCGGGCGATTTGATATCCGGGTCGGCTCCGTAGCGTACTAATTTCTTGACTATGCCCGGTGTACTATACCGGGCCGCGTACATCAGAGCGGTATATCCGTCGCGGTCGGCCGAGTTTACGGGCGCACCCGCTAGCAAAAGTTGCCCAAGCACGCGCTCTGAATTATTATACCGTGCGGCTACCATTAACACGGTTTGTCCGGTTGCGTCCGTTACGGACGTATCCGCCCCCATACGGAGCAGATGATGTATCATTTCCGGCTCGGCCTTGTGTTGTACCGCATAAAACAAAGCCGTCCGGCCCGATTTATCGCGTTCGTTTAAATTATCAGTATGGCGAATCAGACGCAACGTTTTTTGTTGGTCGGTTTCTTGTTCAAAAGAGCGCATGAGTTTCGTCGCGCCGCGTTCGTCGGCGGCGTTGGTTTTGTAGCGGTAGAAAAATCCTCCGCCAAATAAAATAAGGGCCGCAGCCACAAATATCATAAAATTTTTATTCATACGTTTATTGTAGCACTTTTTCGGCGCGGGCCTACGGGAATTTGATAGAATATAATTAATTACTTATCTAAAAGAGGTTTTTTTGTATGGCTGAAAACACGCAACACAACAATTCGTTAGACGAAATTATCAAAGAACGCTACGCCGAAGTGGACGAAATCCGCAACATGGGCGTTACTCCGTATCCCAACCGCTGTGAAAAAACAATTTCCTGTTTAGGTGCTAAAAACTCCGAAGAAAATGCCGAGGTCGCCACCGCCGGACGCGTCATTCAGTTGCGCTTAATGGGCAAGGCCGCCTTTGCGCACTTGCGCGATTTTTCGGGCCGCGTGCAACTCTACATTGCCAAAGACCAACTGGGCGACGAGCCGTACCAATTCTTCAAAAAACATATTGCGGTGGGCGATTTTATTTCCGTCAAAGGTCACGTGTTTGTAACGAAAACCGGCGAAAAAACCATTAAAGTTACATCTTTAACGTTGCTTTCCAAAGCGATCCGTCCCATGCCGGAAAAATACCACGGTCTGCAAGACACCGAAGTGCGCTTCCGCAAACGCCATTTAGATTTAATTGCCAATGAAGAAGTAAAAGAAATTTTTGTTAAACGCGCCAAAATCATTTCTTCTATCCGCAAAACGTTGGATGAAAAAGGTTTCTTGGAAGTAGAAACGCCGATTTTAAACCCGTCATCCGGCGGTGCGATTGCCCGTCCGTTTGAGACGTATCACAACGCCTTAAAAATGCCGCTTTACATGCGTATTGCGCTAGAACTTCACCACAAACGCTTGATTGTGGGCGGGCTAGATAAGATTTACGAAATCGGGCACATGTTCAGAAACGAAGGCATTGACACCACGCACAACCCCGAATTTACCATGATGGAACTGTACCAAGCGTATGGCGATGTAAACACCATGGCGGATTTGTTTGATGAAATTTTGGGTAACGCCGCCAAAGCGATCGGCGTAGAACAAATCCATTTCCGCGGCTATGATGTAGATTTGCGCCCGCCGTTTAAACGTTTGTATATCCCGCAAGCGTGGCAAGAAAAATTCGGGCGTGATATCCACGAAGTATTAAACGGCCGCCAATTCAACCGCGAAAAATTGGAAGAAGTCGCGCGCGAACAAGGCGTCAAATTTACCGCTAACGACAGCGACTCCGCGATTTTTGACGAACTCTTTGAAGGCAAACTCCTCGCCGATTACCACAACCCGGTGATTGCGTTAGATTACCCCACCGCCGTCAGCCCGTTTGCCAAAACCAAACCCGGCGATCCGGAACTGGTGGAGCGTTTTGAAGTATTTGTAAACGGACAAGAACTCGGCAACGCCTATACCGAGTTAAATGATCCGGCCGACCAACTCCAACGCTTAAAAGACCAAGCCGCCGCCAAGGCCATCGCCAAAGGCGAAGATGCCGAAAACGCCGATATTTTAGACGCTGATTATATTGAGGCCCTTGAAAGCGGTATGCCGCCGACGGGTGGTATGGGTATCGGCATTGACCGTATTATTATGATGCTGACCGGGCAAGATTCTATCCGCGAGATTATCTTGTTCCCCACGCTTAAAAAGTTAGAAGAAGAAAAATAGTAGTTTTTCTTTGCGTTTAAAAAGTCCCGCCACCATGGCGGGACTTTTAATTATAAAGCACCGGAAATTTTATAAATTTGACAACTGCCCGAAGCTACCGTACAACCACCCGTAGCTTTGAAAACACCCCCTTCTTTTTTACATAATTGGTTATATTTATCGGTTTTATTCGTGGAAAAGGCCCAACAATTGACGCCCCAAGTTGGGTTATTGGCTCCCACTCCCAAATACATCGCATATCCGTTTTGTAAGGTTTGTGTATTTTCGCAAGATACACGTCCGTTGGTAGCATCTGTAATACAACGACCCCAAGGATAGGTGCAAGTTTTTTTATCATTTGAAAGCGTACATCCCGCCAAATCTACGGCAAGCGATTCCATATCCGAAGTATAAACTCCGTTTGCCATACGATACATTTCTTCCGCTTCGTATAACGCCCGCACATTGGCCTTTAACGTACCGTAACGGCTACGCATAACAGCCATTTCGTACTTAGGCAACGCCACCGCCGCCAAAATACCGATAATTAACACTACTACTAATAATTCAATAAGCGTAAATGCTTGTTTGTTTTTCATACAACCTCCTTTTTATCATTAAATAGAATGTAGCAAAAAAAAAAACGATGTCAAGGTTTATTTTTCAAACAAACAAAAAACATTCCGGTCAGGGTCCGTCACGCTGTTTGACGTCATTATTTAGTACAATACTTTTATGAATTTTGAACGGTTTGTCGCTACGCGCTATCTCACGCGCCGCCAAGGTTTATTTGCGTTTATCACCACGCTTATCGGCGTGGCGGGCGTGTCCGTGGGTGTGGCGGCGCTGATCACAACCTTGTCGGTAATGAACGGTTTTCAAACCGATATTAAAGATAAAATCATCGGCGCACAAAGCCATATCCTTGTCTTCGGGCGCATGAGCCCCGATACGTATAAAGAAAAAATCGCCGCCGTGCGTCAAAACCCGCTCGTGGCCGCCGCCGCGCCGCACATTTACGGACAAGGCATTATCACGTATGCGGGCCAAAGTTTAGGGCTCATCGTACGCGGGTTAGACCCCGAACAAGAAAAAGATATCAACACACTGACCTCGTCCGTTACCGAGGGAACTTTTACGCCCAACTGGGATAAAGACGCACCGCCGCCACTCGTGCTGGGAACGGAACTGGCTGATAATTTGGGGTTAGACATTAACGACGATGTGGTGCTCATTTCCCCCCAGTCTATTGCTACGGGCGCGGGCATGTTCCCGCGGATGAAAAAATTTCGCGTAAGCGGACTACTCCGCACCGGATATTACGAATTTGATAATACGATTGCCTATACCCTTTTGCCGCACGCCAGCGAATTTTTAGGTCTTAAAAACGGCGTAACCGGCATTGCCGTTAAGCTTAAAAACATTAACACCGCCGACGAAGCCGCCCGACAAATTCAAGAGATTGTAGGGTACGATTATTCCGTCAAAACATTCGCCCAGATGAACAGCACGCTCTACGCCGCACTTAAATTGGAAAAAACCATGATGTTTATTATTTTGTTCCTCATCATCGGTGTAGCGTCTTTAAATATTGCAAGCAATTTAATTTTACTCGGCACAGAAAAACTGCGCGATATCGGCATTTTGCGTGCTATGGGGGCAGGTCCGGCGCATATTCAAAAAATTTTCATTTGGGAAGCCATGGTTATTGCTACGCTGGGCATTGTGCTCGGGCTGTTACTGGCGTGCTTATTATGTTGGATCATTGCCACTTTTAACATTGTAGAGCTCCCCGGCGATATTTATTATTTGACCAAAGTGCCCGTGCGCATGCAATGGTTAGACATTGTAGCCGTAGTGGGCGGAAGTTATTTAATTTGTTTTGTAGCCGGGTTATATCCGGCGGTGAAAGCGTCGCGCGTGCATCCCACGGACGCGATCCGCTACGGGTGATGTATGATTAAACTGGAACACGTTACTAAAATCTACGGCCAAGGCCAAGAAAATCTGTGCGTCTTAGAAGACGTGTCGCTTACGTTGCCGCGCGGAAAATTTACCGTGTTGCTCGGCCCCAGCGGCTCGGGCAAAAGCACGCTGCTAAATTTAATTGCCATGTTAGACAAACCCACAAGCGGCAAAATCTTTGTGGACGGTGCGGAAATTACCGCTTTAAAAAGCGAGTCGGCGCGGTCTAAATTTCGCCTTAAAAAAATAGGGTTTGTATTTCAATTTGACGGCTTATTGCCGGAATTTTCCCTGGCCGAAAACGTGGACATGCCCGCCCGCCTTTGCGGCAAACCCAACCTTAAAAAAGCACAAGAATTGTTGGAAAAATTCGGGCTGGGTGTGATGAGCCATAAATTGCCGGCTGATTTATCCGGTGGGGAAAAGCAACGCGCCAGTATCGCACGCGCGCTACGCAACAAACCGCCTTTGTTACTGGCCGATGAGCCGACCGGCAATTTAGATGCCGCACGAAAAATACAAGTGTTTGAAGATTTTTCCCGCATGAGCCGCGAGCAGGGGTTAACGATTGTGATGGTCACGCACGACACCCACGCCACGGAATATGCCGACACGGTTTATCAGTTAGAAAACCGAAAATTGGTACAACAAAAATAAAAATTATGGAAATTATTGAAACCCGTATCGGAATTACTGCTATTTTTGCGCTGGCTTTGGCGTGGTTTTTCTTGCACAAATACGCCACCAAACCCGTGCAAAAATTATTAAAAAAAGCTGCCAACAACGACCCCAAAGCCCAATACCAATTAGGCCTGATTTTTTATGCGGATAAAAAATCGGAAAATCACTTAGAACAAGCGTTTAGTTGGTTTGAAACGGCCGCTAACAACGGCCATGTACGCGCCATGGTTGCTTTGGCCGGGCTGTACAACGCCGGGAAAGGGTGCAAAAAAAATCCGCGAACGGCTTTTAAATGGTACAAAACCGCCGCCGAGACAGGTGATTTTGAGGCGCGGGTCAATTTGGCTATTTGCTATTTGCAAGGTATCGGCACGGAAAAAGACGAGCAAAAAGCATTTGAATTGATGAAAGCCGCCGCCGACGAACATAGCCCCATTGCCGCCACGTTAGTGGGCGATTTTTACTCCCACGGCAGCGGTACGGAAAAAGACGAACAACAAGCTATCAAATATTATCTCAAAGCCGCCAAACAGGGAGAGCCGTTTTCCCAAAAACGGCTAAAAGACTTGCAGAAAAAGAAATAAAATATCCCGCCCCGAAGATTCTTCTTCGGGGCGAGCTGTTTTAATAGTGCCAAAGCCATCTGGTATCCTGCGGTGAAGTCGGAGAAGACCGCCCCGTTTCCGCTTTGCAAACTTGATTGCTTGTATTACTTGCGTTTGTAGAAAAAGCCGCACATATCTTTAAATTGGGATACGAACTGTGCTCCAACCAGCGCTCATATTCCAAATAATATGCTCCGTTTTTATATACATAGCACCGCACAAAAGGAGACGAATTCAACAAAATACACTTTCCCCACGAGAAAGAACAAATTCCGTCGTTAGGATCACAGTTTTTAGCCGGAACATCTATGCTTAATGCGCTAACATCTGCTGTATATGCGCCGTTAGCCAAATAATAAATTTCTTCCGCTTGAGCTAAATTTTCGCCCATGGTTTTAGCTTGCACATAACGGCTTTTCCACACCGCCTTTTGATATTGCGGCAACGCCACCGCCGCTAAAATACCGATGATTAAAACTACAACCAACAGCTCAATAAGCGTAAATGCTTGTTTGTTTTTCATACAACCTCCTTTTTATCATTCAATAAAATGTAGCAAAAAAAAAAACGATGTCAAGCCCCTCTCCGCTTTTCTGACATCAGAAAAGCTCGCAAAAGAATGCCGCCCCTGGGCACCACAAAAAGCAGACAAATCGGGAAAATTTATAAACTCGCTTCGCT
>NZ_CACVRB010000011.1:0-36131 GCF_902756455.1 Candidatus Avelusimicrobium caledoniensis
CATCGGTTTTGAGTGCTCCCGCACACAAAACCACTTCCCCCGCCGGGGTGGAAGTCAAACAACAAGTGGCTTTACGCTTATTGAATTACTCGTCGTCGTTCTTATCATCGGTATTTTAGCGGCGGTAGCGTTGCCTCAATACCAAAAAGCGGTAGAAAAAGCACGCATGACAGAGGCCATCACGTTGGTACAAGCTATCGCCCGCGCCAATCAAGCATTTTATTTGGCTAACGGAAGATACGCCGCCCACGACGAAATAGACTTACTAGACATTGAAGTTCCGGGTACCTCGGTATCATGGCTTGGCGGAACCAGAATAGATACTAAATATTTCCGCTATTCGCCAGGAGGAACAAGTGGCTCTAACATTGCCAAAGCGGAACGATTGCCCTTTGTCAATGCCCAGACGCCCTACGGAATCGAAATATTAAAAACAGATTCAGACCAAATTAAATGTTATGTTCAAGACGGAGCGTCTTCCGTTCAACGCAAACTTTGCGAAGAATTAAACACTAAAGGTACGTTATAAAAAACACCCGGGCAATAACCCGGGTGTTTTATTTCGTTACTTCAATACTTTTCCACTTACCTTGAAAAAACCGCCAAAGCATCAGCAATGCCGTCAGGCCGGCGTAAAACGTCAGCCAACTCCACACCCAAAAAACAGACAAATGCCACTTATACACAATCAGCCACGTACCGGGTATGAGCAATCCCCACGCGCAAACCAACATCACATACATATAAAATTTAGTATCCCCCGCCCCGCGGATAGCATCCCCGAAAATTAAATACGTTGCATCCATCAGCACAAAACAACTCACCAGTTTAATAAGCGGCAACGTCAGAGCAGCCACTTCTTGCGCGTTAGGCGTAGCGGCCGGGATAAACAAATGCAAAAATAACGGTGCGCCGAAAAAGAACAAAACCGATATGGCTATGGCATAACTATACCCCAACTTACACGCATTTTTGACAACTTGCATACTCAAATCGGGGCGTTTAAGTCCTTGGTATTTACTGACTAAAATTTGGATACCGCCGCCCAGCCCCACAATGACCATAAACACTACCGGTTGCATGGACATCACAATATTACTTGCTTGCAAGGAAAGCGTATCTATATTCCCAATCATAAAAGTAAACAACGTAAACGAAAGCACATCCATTAAAAACCCAAAACCGTTGGGCACGCCAAAGCGCACCATTTGCATAAAAATCGGTTTATAAAATCCGGCCAAGCGCGATATCTTAAACGTATAACGGTTCTGCCGCGTATTGATTAGCGAGCAGAAAATCAGCGTAGAACACGCACAACTGATTACCGTGGCCCATGCCGCGCCTTGAATGCCCAAGCGGGGCATACCCAATTTGCCGAAGATAAAAACATAGTCCAACGCCATATTAAGTACAATTCCCGCCAAAGAAGTATACATCGGAATTTTAGTATTTCCGCGTCCGCTGAAAAAACTCCCAAGCGCATTATTAGTTACCGCAAATCCGCCGAAAATATTTAAGATAGTGAAATAAGAAAGCTCCAATTTCTGCACGGAAAGCTCGTGGCCGAAAGAAATAATCAACCACCGCCCCAGCGGCGTTAGCACCGCTAACAAAGCCGCGGAAATCAAAGACAACCACACCCCCTGCCATAACGA
Organism: Candidatus Avelusimicrobium caledoniensis; assembly: GCF_902756455.1. Lineage (NCBI taxonomy): Bacteria > Pseudomonadati > Elusimicrobiota > Elusimicrobia > Elusimicrobiales > Elusimicrobiaceae > Candidatus Avelusimicrobium > Candidatus Avelusimicrobium caledoniensis. The sequence goes on from NZ_CACVRB010000011.1 coordinate 1,656, forward strand.
AATCGTAACGGAAGCATTTTTTTTCTTCGCATAAAATTGGGAAATAAATACACTGGTATATCCGGCCAGCCCCATAAATAAACTGGCAAACGTGAAAGCCAATAACCCCGCCGGCACACACGCGGCTAATGCCTCCGGCGAGTGCCACGCCAAAAACATGCGGTCCACAAATTGCATCACCATTTGTGCGCCCATCAGTACAATTAACGGGTAGGACAATACCCATAATTCTTTTAACGGGGCTTTGGCGGCGGTTTGTTTTTTCTTCATTTTTCACTCACAAAAAAAGAGCCCCTTGCGGGGCCCTTTGAAAAGGTTGCAAGACTTATAGTTTTACAACTTTTACGGCTTTCGGGCCTTTTTCAGATTCTACGACTTCAAATTCCACTTCTTGACCTTCGGCCAAGGTTTTGAAACCGTCGCCCTGAATTTCTTGATAGTGTACAAAGAGATCTTTAGAACCATCTTCGGGGGTTACGAAACCGTAACCTTTTTGATCGTTAAACCACTTCACTTTTCCTTTAGGCATTACTAATACTTCCTTACTTAATTAAATTAGGTACCTAAGTACCTATAAGTATTATACTATAAATTCTTATAAAAAATGCAAGCATTTTTTGAAACAAAAAAAGGTTATAATAAAATTATGAAACTCATAGAGGCCGTACCGAATATCTCAGACGGTAAAAATACATCCGTTATCGCGCAAATTGTTGCCGCGGCAGATTGCGTGCCCGGCGTGCGCGTGCTCCACACGGACAGTAATTCCGATGCTAACCGCACCGTGATTACGCTGGCGGGTGCGCCCGGGGCCGTAGTCCAAAGTGCGTTTAATTTAATACGCAAAGCTGCCGAACTGATTGATATGCGCACGCACACAGGCGCGCACCCGCGGCTGGGTGCGGTGGACGTCTGCCCGTTGGTACCCGTGCAAGATATTTCGCTTGAAGAAACTGCCCAACTGGCAGAAAAATTAGCACGGCGCGTAGCAAGCGAACTAAATATCCCCATTTATTTATACGAAGAAAACGCGCACACGAACGAGCGCAAAAATTTAACATTTATCCGACGGGGCGAATATGAGAGTTTGCCCGACAAATTGCGCACGTTGCCGCCCGATTTCGGCCCGAAAAATTGGAGTGAACGCGTGGCTAAAACGGGAGCAACGGTTATCGGCGCGCGTAAATTTTTAGTGGCGTTTAATATGTCTTTAGATACGCAAAACGTCGCCGTCGCGTGTGAAATTGCCGCGCAACTGCGTGAGCGCGGCGGCGGTTTAAAATGCGTTAAAGCCATCGGTTGGTATATGCCGGCGTACCGTTGCGCGCAAGTATCGTGTAATTTAACGGACTTTACCCAAACCGGTCTGGCCGAAGTTTTTGAAACGTGTAAGCAACTTGCCGACGAGCGCGGCGCGCAAATTACAGCGGGCGAACTGATTGGACTAATTCCGCAAGCGGCCTTATTACAAGCGGGAAAATTTTACGCGCCGGGTGAAAAAAATTCTACTGCCTTGATAAACGAGGCAGTAGAAAATTTGTTACTCAGTAACTTGCGCCCGTTTGACGCACGCGAGCGCGTGTTGGAAAAAGTGTTAGAGATGTAGGGAGTTGCACACCTTACGGCCAAGATCCGTATTGCCGGTACACTCCACTTTATCCGGATGAGTGGAATGTGTGAGCCAAACCTTATAGACAAATTCGTTGCTGGACCATAAACAAGCAGTAACTTTTTCTTGTGTCGGACAATACCCAGCCCGAATCACTTTTTCTTCATGCGTACCTTGATTCACATCAATTAAAAAATCTCCGCATTGTTTAACATCACTGGCTACATTGGAGCTAGAACAGGACGATAATTCAAGTCCTAACGTATCCCAATCTATGTTAGTTGGGGGATATGCCCCGTTGGCCATATAATAGGTTTCCACCGCTTGCTTGATAGAGGATACAACCGGCCGAATGGTTGCCAAGTGCGATTTTGCTACCGCCAGTTTATATTGCGGCAACGCTACGGCGGCAAGTATGCCGATGATGAGAACGACAACTAAAAGTTCAATAAGCGTAAATGCTTGCTTGTTTTTCATACAACCTCCTTTGTTTCATTAAATAAAATGTAGCAAAAAAAAAAACGATGTCAAGCAGAATTTTTTCCGACGAAGAAATATCCTTTTTGTAGGTCGGATGTAAATCCGACATTCTCAATAGAGTAATATTTTGTCGGACTTACGTCCGACCTACAAGAGTTACCTGTGCGAGCGCGTGTTGGAAAAAGTGTTAGAGATTTAACGAGTTACAAAGTTTTATTCCCAAACTATTCTTAGGTGTACAAATTGTTTTTCCGCGATCTCCGCCCGCATAAGGCGCCCGGTCGTAGTGTACCGTCAGCGCGGCCATAGAATTTTGTTTACAAGCCATATGATTGGTTGTTTTCTCCGCTGTATTCGGGCAAAAGTGCGCTTCCAAACGTCCGTAAGAAACACCGAAAGCCAACATATTATCTATATACCAATCGCCGCAAAATTGCATGTTAGGGTACGATAGATACTGCGTGCATGATGTAGGCAATTCTATATCCAAATCTGAGAAATTAGCCGCATAGGTTGCATCGGCCAAATAGTACCGTTCTTGTGCCTCCTTGATACTACGTAACAAAGGTAACACGGTGCTAAATCTCGTTTTGGCTACTGCCAACTGATACTGTGGCAACGCCACCGCAGCAAGTATGCCGATGATAAGAACAACGACTAAAAGTTCAATAAGCGTAAAACCGCCGTGTTCCCTCGCCCCTTGCGGGAGAGGGTGGCTGAAGGTCGGGTGAGGGGTATGTAAAATAAATTTGTCATCCCGTACTTGATACGGGATCTCACCGCTTTCTAAAACGGCAACAAGGTGAGATGCTGAAATAAATTCAGCATGACGTCTTATTTTATTTTCTTTTAAACAACCTTTAAAACATCTTTCTTTTTGCATACACTTTTCTCCCGCCGCACTTCGTCATCCCATAAAGTTTCTGTACGGGATATAAGTGCGGCTTTTGATATTTATCATTAAATAAAATGTAGCAAAAAAAAAAACGATGTCAAGGCCCTTGCCGGGCCCAGGCATTTTGGGAGCCAACTTTCACTTAATTGTAGCCACACTGTTTTTGTTATGTTGCTTTGTTAGGGACCGACGAGGAAACTACAACAACGAAGTTAATTTGACGTATCCGTCCGGCGAGATTTGCTCCGGGCGAATGGTAAGCGGCCAGTTCAGCGCGGTAAGCGCGGCAGAAATTTTTTCTTTCTCATACCCCGCTAACATAAGCGCATTGAGTAATGTTTTACGGCGGTGCAAAAACGCGCCCGTTACCACGCGGTGCAAATTCTCCCACGGCACGTCCGGCGGCGTAATTTTTTCAAAAGACAGCACCGCACTTTCCACTTTGGGCGGAGGTACAAAACAGCTGCGCCCTGCTTTGCAAATTAAACTTATGCGCGCGCGCAATTGGCTAAAGATAGCGAGCGGACCATAAAAATCGTCACCCGTTTTGGCGCGTATTTTTTGCGTATGTTCTTTTTGAAACATAAAAACCGCCGTCTTAAAATGCGGCCACGATACTACTTTATCTAAAATTTCCGCCGCGTCATTGTACGGCAAATTGCTGATAAACGTCGTCGGCACGGGAGCGAGCCGCGCTAAATCAAACTTCAAAAAATTTTCTTGTACGATGTTGATGCCCGCCGGCTCCGGCAAATGCGCGCGCAAATGCGACACCATTTCCGGGTCAATTTCTACGACGGTAAAATCTTTTAAGCCGCGCGCGATGAGTGCGCTTGTCAGCGCGCCTTTGCCGGGGCCGATTTCCACCACGTTTTGTGCGCGCAACAACAAAGCCGCATCCACGATTTGCGTGATGACGTTTTTATCTGTCAAAAAATGTTGACCGTATTTTTGCCGCATAATTAATGATCCGTTAAAATTTTCAAATTGCGTTTGGCCGTTTTGTTATTCGGGTCTATTTCCAACGCCCGACGGTAATACGATACAGCCGCATCGTCGTCATCTGCAATCACGGCAGCCGTGCCGAGCCCTAATTGCGCCAACACGTCACTAGGGGCTTGCGTAGCGGCCTTTTCAAACGAAACCCGCGCCGCGCCCGCATCCCCTTTAGCCAAAGCGGCTAATCCGTTAAGAAGCGCACAGATATTTCCCGCCGGGCAGGAAAATTCCTGTAAATCTTCCTCGGCCTCGTGCACAAACTTGATCCACGTGCGGCCCATCACCCATAAGCCCATATCGTTGCCTACAATGCGCGGATCGTACACTGCGCGCGGCGGAGCGGTGCGGTTTTGCGTGAGCGCGTTGGGGGCGGCATAATCAGCCGTGCGGCCTTGCAAGGATAAATTGACTTGGTAATTTTCGCCCCCCTCTTGCACCGCTTGACGTAACGCCGCAGAAAAATCTTTCACTTGTTTGGCGCGCTCTTCGGCGGCCGCCGCAGGAAGCGTAAACATCCGCTTAAACGCGCGGGCCGCTTGTGCGGTTTGCGACGAAACTAAATTATCATTAACCGAGCGCAACTTTTGATATTCGCGCTCAAAACTGTTTGCCGCGCGGCCCTTAGGCAAGGTATCTTCCTGCGGCGGCAGATATTCCAAAGCGACTTCAATTTGCACGGGTTTAGACGGCGAAACTTTATTTAAACTTTGCGTAAACTGTTCAATCTGTTTTTCAAACGCGGCGGGCGAGGAGCCGCTGGCGCGGTAAACCGCGTTTAACGCAAGACCGTCTTGGTTAAATTTGGAGATAGAAAATGCTTCTTCCAAAACAGCACGGGCTGTTTTTTCGTCCCCCAACCGGACGAGCAAAAACGCATAACGCAGGCGCGCCACGTAATCGCCGGGTTTTGTTTTGACGGCTTTTTTATAGAATTTAAGTGCGTCTTGCGTACGTCCCATATTTTCATAGAGTGCACCTAAACTCAGTTGCGCGTCCTCGTAAGAAGAAAAATAACGCAGTGCTTTTTTAAATGATTCTTCGGCCTGTACGTCGCGCCCGAGCATTTCGTAAAGCGTGCCGAGCTGATAGTGATACAGCGGCTCACGCGGGGCCAGTTCGCTGGCGCGGCGGAAGTGTTCCAACGCTTTTTCCAGTTTATTTTGCACGGCGTACGTGGAGCCCAAATTCATGTGCGTGTCGGCCTTGTTGGGGTCCAATTTATTGGCGGTTAAAAAATAATCTTGCGCGGTAGAAATATCGCCTTTCCACCCGGCGGCAATACCTAAGAGTTGGTGAGCCATGGCGTTGTTGGGGTCCAGGCGAAGGGCCTCTTTATATTCGCTGATAGCATCGTCCACTTTTCCGGCCCAGTATAAAGACGCGCCGAGCAGCAAATAGCCCATGGGGTCTTTGGTGTTTTTGATAACGGCTTTAGCAAAACTGTTGGACGCGTCTTGATAGCGGGCTTGACTCATTTCGCTCATGCCGCGGCGCATATCGGACACCGCTTGCTCCAACATAATTTGATCCCATACGGTTTGGGAATAGTCAGTTCTGATAGTGGGTTTACTTAGCGAAAACGGAAAGCGTGCTTGTGCAGGCAGAGTTGCCGCACACACTATAAGTACCGCCGAAAAAAAATACAATTTCCTCATAAATATATAATAGAAAAAACCGCACTCGCGGGCAAATGGGGAATATAATTAAAAAAATGTCATTCCGTACTTGATACGGAATCTCACCGCTTTTACACTAGAAACAAGGTGAGATCCTGAATCAAGTTCAGGATGACAGTTTTAGAGGGCCGGGATGACATTTAAGGAGTAAAAAAACAGGGGCGGCCCGTATAAGGCCGCCCCTGTAATTAAACTACAAATAACTACTTATTAAGACCACTAATCGGAGTTATCGGACCCCGGCGCACCACCATCACTGGTAGGCGTTTGTCCGGGTTTATACTCCGCTTTACCCATACCTTTAGGTTTGTAATCTAACCCGGCAGAACAAACCCCTTGGATATATCTCAACACATCGGCCACTGCCATTGTGCTGTTTCCGGTGAAAGCTTCACAAGCCGTACCGTTACCGCTTCCGCCTTGGTCTTTAATAAGTCCGGCAAACCCATTGGGTCCAAACGAGTTGTACGTAGAGACATAGTTTTTACCACTGATTTTGCGGCAACCTCTTGTATTGCCTTGGCAATCATGGGGCAAGTCACTATGACCCTGAACAAGATCTTTCAACGGGGCCGAACGCATGGTAGAAGTAAGCGATTTTCTATACTGATCCAAGTTATTAAACTTAGTTCCGTTATAGTTATTGTACGCATACCCCTTACCCATTTCTATGCCCATGGCAGACGGACATCCGCCGCCCACCAGACCTTTGGGTTGGAAACGCCAGTCACACACTTGTTGGCCGTCCACTGTCACATACGCATCCGGATACAACACAGACGTATCGTGGATGTAAGCCAAGTACGAACCTAACTCGTTATGATAGTAGCGTTCTTCGCCTTTTTGTCCGAGAGCGGATGTCATTTTCCGTGTACCGGCGTGTTTATCTTTAGACATACGGGTAAAGTCGCGCCCTAATTCACACACGGCGGCCGTGGACACTCTTTCCAAACCGGGTAAGTTTTCTCTCGCCGCAATTTGCAAGGCGTCCATGAATTCACCGTCTGTCGGATAGTCCGCACCGAACCGGATGGGCAAGACGTTCGCATTATTTTGATACTTCTTATTATATGCATCACGCACTTTAGTTACGAATTCCGTGGCTTTTTTGGAGTCCATCTTATAGCCAAACAAGTCATCACAGAATTGCCGTCCTTGGCAACCGGGGCAAGAAGAGCCGTCGGCACGGTGAGGATACGTTTTCACTAACGGTCCGCTAAACGTGCTCGCGCTTAACGGGTTTTGCGCCGTTACGGCTTTGCGGTCTTGCGGGTTGGCCGGAACCCAACTGATCTCCCGAGCAAAGGCAGTTGCCTCAACTGACGGGTTCCGGTTCGGGTCCCGGTTCGGATCCCGATTCGGATCTTGGTTCGGATCCCGATTCGGATCCTGGTCCGGGTTCGGGTTTGTTTTCGGCGTTATAACGCATTTGTCGCCAGCCCACTTATAATTATAGACGTTGTCATTGGCACCGGCTTGGGCACAGCATGCCGCATTTGTGTGTGCCCCTTTGGGACAATCTTTTTCTTCTACGGTAACAGACTTCCCGTCGGCAGCCAGATTCACCTGGCATACAGCGTAATCAATGACTTCACCGCCACGGAGCAAGTTCCACTGTATTGTACCTTGCAGCTTGGCAGGATCCACATTATTATTTACACCCGTCACGTTTCCGTCTTTATCAACAGATACTGTGATAGGACGCGTAAAGGTATAAGTTAAGGTTTGCGCTGCTGCAGTGGGAGATCCTTCAAAGTCTTGCACAATTCCTTCCCCACCCACTAACGGTCTATAAGTGGCATTTACCGTAATGTCTTTTGCGGTAAACTTCGGCGTTGCAGCACCCTTATATCCTTGTTTAAAGGTTACGGTAGCCGTTGGCAACGAATCAGCATCCGATACGTTATCGCAGTTAATACTTACCGTATCATTAAACATACAGCGATCACCCATCACGTAGTTTTCGCCTTCCTTGCGGAGTTTACGTTTATCTACATTCAAATGCCACACGGCGCTGTTGCGTTGGGACGAAGTTTTTTGATGCCGGACATATGCATCATGGAATCGCCAATACAACATCGGCAAATTCACAGCATCGCCGTCGGAAGCAATACCAAACCATCCGCGTGCCGCCAAGCGTTTTTTAGCCGCAAAAGATTCAATAAACATTAAATCTAACTGGTTAAATGCTTTGCGGGCTTCCACGCCAATGTCTTCTTCCTTTACGCCTTGCTGACGCAATAAGCTGGCCAATTGTTCAATCATGGTTGTTTGGAAATTATCATAATTGAACGTATCACCTTTTTGCAAGTAAATGACACAGCCATGCTCCGGGTTTTCCGGGTCAATTCTAGCCATATCAGACACTAAAGGAGCATCTTTTGTACGGCGCGTTCTGGCGGTTTTATCGTCTTTGCCGTCTCTGGCGGTTTTACCGTCAAACTCCGGCTCTAACTGGCGGTATCCCACCCCGGCAGAAACTTCCGCACCGATTTTCAAGTGGTCGCTTTCTTTAGTGCACAGAAAGTGCCGCTTTGTATCGCTACCTTCCAACCGGAGTTTGGAAGCTTCCGGCAAGTAGTTACGCGCCACTACATAAATATACGTGTTCCAATTACTGACTTCGCCGGAAGTTCTTACTTGATACAGGTTTTTCATGTTTCTGCACGAATTGGCTTCTACTAATTCTCCGCCAACTAATGCACCCAAACAAGCTTTACGAGCTTGCCAACCGGATAAGTGTTGATCTCCGCCGCCATGACCGGCTTGCCAACCATCGGGGCACCCGTTCTTTTTATAATCTTGCCCGTAATTTTTCGTAGCGAATGCTTTGCAACCATCACTAGTGAATGGTATATTCGGCTCAATCAACTTGAAACGTTTTTCTTTCATACCGCAACATTCTGGGGCCTTACCACCGGATCCACCGCCGGAGCCCAAGAATGTATCCGGGTCACCATCAGAGTTACCCGTAACTAAACAGTTGGATATTCCGTCTATCCAAGTTTGGAGCTTTTTGGAAGCGAAATTGATCCAGTCTTTTTTCAAGTCAAACCACAGCTGCCATTCCATTTGGGCGCGCTGTTTCATCATATCCCACCACCACGGCTCTTTGCCGTTGTAGTTGAAATTGCGCTGTAAGCCACCGGGACCACCGCCCGGGCCGCCAAAATCGCCGCTGGCCAAACCGCCGATGCGGCCCGGCTCCACGGGTTTCATTTGGGCGTCCATCAAAGCTTGCATGGCATTACCTTTGGACATAGCATCTTTACTGCGGCGCGCTTCTTGCGCGGCGCCTTGCCCGAAGTACGAGCGGGACGGTTTGCCCGCCGCTTGTAACGGTTGTAAAGATACCGGCTTAGTGCTGTTGACTTGGCCCGGCCCGCGCACTTTTTGTGCGGCCGCTTTCAAACCGCCGCCAAAGTGCCCGATACCTAATCTGCCACCGCCGCGGCCCGTTAAACCGGCCCCTTTCAAAGTGCCGATTTTGGTAGCCGCACGACGGAACGCCGCACGCGTTTGCGCAGGCGCTTGTTTGCGTTGGCGTTTATAGATATTGGTAATGTTGGTTTCTTCGTCCATGTCGCTGCGTTTATACGAAGCCGCATCACTGGTGGACGAGGAATCTAAGCCACTGCGGTAAAAATCAGCGAGCGAAGTATCTGCTTCTTCTTCGTTGCGGTGTTTACCCCAGCCCACAATTAAATCCATAGAATCACGGCCGGATAATTGCGAAATCTGTCCGTCCGCATCCCCGCTAAAATCAAAACCGGAACGATCCGGGTTGACAATCGCGTCCTCATAACCGGGGCTGACCATGGGCGTATCTTCTTCTACTTGACCGCTGTATTTATACAGGAACGGTAAGAGTAAAAGCGCTACCAAGGCCGCGATAAAAAACGGCGCATCCCGTTTGGTACGCTCAAAGAGCGTTTGGCGGGGTTTGCCATCGCTACCGATTTTAGAGGTGAAACGATTAGCAAAAGATCTATTGGCACCACTTGCTTTGGTGCTTTTAATCTTATCGCTAAAGGTAAAACTCTCCTTCTTTTTTTCCTCTGGCATAAGTGCCTCCCTAAAATTAAAACTGCGTGTTTTGGGGTTTGCTTGTTGGGCTCCCCCACGGAAAAACGGCCTTGCTAACTGCCCGGTTTTCCGGTTGGTACGTCTACTACATAATAAAAAGTGCGTTGTTCGGAGATGGTCCCCCACTCCGTGACAACTTACTTTATTTAATACTCCCTATCTTTATTATAATGATTTTTCTCATTTTTTCAAGGGGTATTTTTGTAAGTTGTCGTTTAATCGGCAACGCGGCCGTCTATTAAATGACTGCCGCCCCAGTTTATACCGGGGAAATAATCGTGATTAAATCCATTTTCCGAATTGCCGTCCTGATAAAAGGTACCGGCAATGTCATTTTCCAATTGGCCTTTACTAAAACTATTCCCCATTCCAAATGGCTCATCGGATGAACGGCCCGCCCACGCGGCCAAACACGCGGCTTGTTCCTCTTCATTCTCTAATTCAGCACATTTGGCTTTTTCTTCTTCGCACGTAGTGGCAAACTCGGTAACGTAAGACCCCAGTGTAACAGATTCGCATTGGCTGTTACCTAAGTCAACCGATAAAGAGGCACACTTTTGACGGATATTCTCGTAGGCGGCGCGCATCTGTTGGCATTGGGCGGAAATAGCATTAAGCGCACCCGTGTAGGCCCCGGCTCCGTTTTCGGCCAATTCCCCGCAAGTGTTAGGAAAACTGTTTACCAAACCGCCATTACCATTTTCGTCCCCGTTAATATTTTCGCCCAGTGTGTTCATATCCGCACTATTCCACCCGGCCACCATGGCCTCTTGGCAATCTTTATCCTGGTCCAAATATTTTTGCACGCTGTCCATATCGGCGAGTACGTCATCCGGTTTGATACCTACGCCGGAAAAACCGGACGTGGTAAACACGCTACGCGGCAGTTCCGCCCCGTCAAAACTGGAGGAGGCAAGCGTCTTTTTGAGTATCACGTGCGGCGTACGGCGAGCAGTGCGGCCCATGAGCCACGCCCAGTACATATCGCGTTTAGCGCGCGAATCGCCGATTTTGCGCATATTACCCATTTTGGCAAGCATGGAACTGCTGTTATCGCGCGATTTGGAAAAGTCGGACAAATCGGTTTCACTGCGCATGGCCTTATCTACCAGACGATCCAGCCAACTGTCGCCGGATGAGCCGGCTACGGGCGGATTGGCCACTTTTTTAAGTTGGTTAGTAGAATTAAAGCCGTCGTTTTTATCGCGCTGACGGGCGGAGATATCATCGCCGAAAAACACTTCGCCGTTTTTTGCCGCGTTGGCCTCGCTTTTGGCGGCGGCATTTTTATCTTTAACGACGATATCGCCCTCTTTTTCTTGTTTTGCGGGGTTTTGGTACGCGCCCGCCAAATTATCGCCCGCTTGGCCCTGTTTGGCAAGTGATTTATTGACGGCGCGGATGTCAATGAGTTTATTTTGCGCCCCCGCCAACGTAGCATTAAACGCGCCGCCCGCCGCACCGAAGATATTGGCTTCGTCGGGGTCCGGCAGTTCGCCGCGCATCATTTTGGCGTGTTCATTCCACGATAAAAGTGCTTTTAGAAAAGACATATTTTTGATTTCATCGGGCGTGTAACCCATGGCATAAACGAGGTTACGCAAAAACGGCAACTTGCTAACGGGAACAAAGGATAATACCCCCAGTAACAACAAAAGTACCGCCGCCACCGCCCAAATCTTTTTGGACTGCCACCACCGACGTTCCCCCACTTGCACGGGAACGTATGGCTCTTGTTGCGGCATTGGTTGCGCAAACGATTCTTGTTGCGGTATTTGCTCGGGTAATTTATCCATAATTTATAAGACGGGGAAAGCCCAACGGCTCCCCCCGTATGAAAAATTATTTTTTGCTAAATATAGTTTGTTGGAGTTTTCCTAAACCGAACGAGGATCCCAACGAAATACCCTGTTGCAGTAAGAATTTCCACACTTTGCCGATATTTTCGGTAATTATGGACCGTGTGCCCGGGATAGCGGCTAGCGTAACTAATGCATAGCCCATAGCCCCAAACACATCACAGATTGTCGGTAACGTAGGAGCATCCCACGTTTTGCGAAACAACCACGCCACACGCAACATATGGGTAATGGCTAAAGCCACACAAACCAACAATGCGTACCCTATGGCAGCCATCCAACTGGTCCAAGGAGTTTTGGCCGCTCCCATAAACCAACAAGCAAGCGGAACTACCAACACCAAAGACCCTAACACACCCGCCATCCACCACAGCAAGGTATTGCGATCTTTAGCGCGTTGTTCTTCGGTTAGATCGGTTTTTTCTTGCCACGTTTGGAGGGCTTGCTGCTGTTTGGGAAGATTTTTCATTTCCAAATCGGACGACCCGGTAGTTGTTTCTTCTACGCTGTTATCAAACGACATACCCGCCGTTACCCGGCCCGCCGCCAAAAACGGCTCCGCGCCCCCTGTAGTGGAACGGTGCGAATTGGCCGCAATTTTGGCAGATTGGCGGGAAATATCTTTTAAATCGTTCCCGGTAGATTTAAATCGGCCGCTTTGGCCCACGGAGGCATTACGCCCCGCCCCAAAGCCGGAAGAATTTCTGCCGCCCTCGCCACGCATGGAAACCGGGTTGGTGCCGCCGGGCATCGCGCCGGACAAGCGGTACCCTTCGCCGCGGGCTGAACTGCCGGAATAAGACGAACTACCGGACCTGTTCGCGCCGGAAGAAGAACTCCCGCCAAAACCGGAATTTGATACGCCGCTCCCACCCGAAGTACGGGCCGAAGCCGGGGCCAACGTGTTTGAGGCCCCACGCGCGTTGCGGGCATTTTGGCCTTGTTGGGCTACGGTTCCGGGCGCAACTTGCGGCATGTTAGCGGTAGAGGAGCCGGACGCATTATTTTGCATAACTACCGCATTTTTACCCATGCCAAGCCCTTCGGTATCGGACATTTCCGCCGCCGAGCCGGACATGGCAGACGCCACATTTCTGCCCATATTATCCGCCGCATCTAAGCCAAATTGGCCGTTGCCGGTGCGGGCGGCTTCAAAACGGGCGCGTTCTTCGGCCGAAGCAATACCGTCTAAACCGCCGGAGAGGTTAGCCATATTCATTGACGACAAACCCTCTTTTGTCTGGCGCAGACCGCCGTAGTTATACGCATTGGAAATAGACGACAACGAACGCGCGGCTAATTCCTGTTTGGACGTTTGTTCGGCTAAGTTATGGGCAAGAGAGACGCCCAAAATACCGACGCCGGCGGCTAACACAACCGCACTTTGCACGTTAAGGGTCAATTTACCCGCACGGCCTTTTAAAAAACTAAACCATTTCATATTGTTGCTCCTTTTATTTTTTCACACCGTCAATGGCGTTTTGAACGCCTTGCCGGACGGCCTGCTCCTCTAACATACGGCTCTTGTACGCCGCTTGACGGCGTTGGCGCGCTTGGCGTAATTCGTATTGTTGTACTAAAGCTTGCCTACGCTCCTCAATACGTTTCCCTTCTTGGTAAATCATAAAACCCCAAACTACCCAACCAAGAATCAACGCGATAACAATTAAGCGCGGGATAAAATTTTTTTTGTTCCAAGGATGAATAATTAATTTTCCAATTTTCATATTTTATCCCACCGTTTACTTGGGCAAGATATTTCCACCCAAAATTTCGCCCAATTTCGCCTGTTCTTGGAAAACGGCACCCATACCACTACCGCCGGAAGACGTAGGCGCAGCTGCTCCGGCAGCCGCACCACCGCCACCGCCGGCACCTTCGCTACCAAAGCCCAAAAATTGCCATACGCTTTCATAGAATTTAAGGAACGCATCTGCAAATATCCACGATGCCGCAATACCTGCCATCATAGCAATAGCAATGATTCCGGTGGCTGTACTTAAACCTTCGCCGCCCCATTTTTGGGCATATTCAATTGCTTTAACCAACGCCACGATACAAAAAGCAAGTCCAACCGCGGCAGCCGCCAACGCAGCAATCCAACCATATACCGGAATATTTTTTAAAATGGGGATTGCGATCATTGCCGCCACACCGCCGGCAATAGCTACCCATAGCCAGGTTGTTAAATTATTACGGTCGTTTTCACGGTCCAGTTCGGTCAAATCTACACCTTCTGCCCATGTTTTAATACCGCGCAGATTCACTTGATGTTCGTTTTCAAAATCTTTAGAGCCCTGACCGGAGCCCGTTTCAAAGTTTTCAGACGTAATCATTAAACCGCCGGAAAGCGTCGCGCTAGCCAAGAATGCTTTGGCTCCCTCGTTAGCGGAACGGGTTTTTGATTTGGCTACTTCCACGGAGGTTTTGCGGGCAAACTCCAAGTCCGTTCCCCCTTTGTCTAACCCGCGGCCTTTGCCCACAGACGCGTTTTTATAGCCGTTCATACCGGACGACTCGCCAAAAGACGATTTACCTTTAATGCGCGCACCCTCTAACATTTGGGCCGCTTGCGCTTGGATGTTGGACATATCCACATTGGGCCCGCCCATAGCGGCACCGCCGCTACCACCTTTAGGCGCGTTTTTACCGCTGTTCTGCACGGAAAAAGACATATTAACGCCGTTACTGCCGCCATTACTACCACCCGCTTTAGAGCCCCAATCGGCCTTTGCACTAGCTAGCCCGGCCGCTTTAGCACCGTCTTTACCTTCGGCCGCGGCTTGGGCTTGCGCTTGGGCATTAGCTATCATACCTTGAATATTACCCATAGATTGCGAAAGTGCCCCCATGGAGTTATTTTTTAACGCCTCTGCGTCCGCGGCGTTACTTAATAAACCAAGCCCGCCCTCGGAATCGCCCATTTGATAACCGGCCGGAGTTTGCGGCGCGGTAGATTCTTGCGCCGTGGCTTGCATTTGGGTATATTCTTCTTCCATTTCCGCTTGCGCACGCTCTAACTGGGCCTGACGGTCCATGCGGTTAATACTCTTAGCCGAAATGCGCGACAGCGGCCCGGACTCCGCGCCGTTGCCGCTATACGAGCCGCTTTGATAACCGCCCGTATTGGCTCCGGACACGTAAACCACCTCGCCGGAGTTATATTGTGACGGGTTGAAAGCGGTGTTATCTTCTTCCGGCGTACCTAAAAATTGGAACGCCGCTACCCCCGCCACACCGACAACAGCCGCCACACCGCCTATTTGCAAGGCGGAAAAAGCGACTTTGCCTTTTTCATTTAAAAACTTAAAGATATTCATAACGCCTCCTTTATTGAAAAAGATTTATATATCACAAATAAAAGTCCTGCGGCGGTTCTCCATTCCCACCGGGAGCACCGATATTTAAATTGTTGTCGCCATAACCAGTCGGCGTGGTCGTCGGCGTAGTCGTTGGCGTGGTCGTCGGCGTAGTCGTCGGTGTGGTCGTTGGCGTAGTCGTTGGCGTAGTCGTCGGCGTGGTCGTCGGCGTAGTCGTCGGCGTGGTGGTCGGCGTGGTCGTCGACGGAGCCGGAGAGCTTCCTGTTCCTGTTCCAAGCGTATCCGTCCACCCTAATTTGTTAGTTAAGCCATCTACCCCGGCACATAGAAATTTACTGGTCGCATTGGCAAGCGCATCAATGCCGCCTTTCGCCAACATAAACAATAATTCATCTTCATAATTTCTTTGCGTTTGACTGGCCTGTGTTTGGCTGGCATGACGGGCTGTATTATCCACGTCTTTATCTAAATTACTTAAATCGCCGGACTCTTGCGGCGCATTGGTATCTATGGCTAAACCGTTAGCTTTGCTTAAATCTATCCCTTTATCGGTAAACGCTTCACTGCCTTCAATATTACCGCCCATCATCGCTCTTTTGGCGTTGCCTGCCTTACCGTCTTTAAGCCCGGCCGCCGCGCGGCTACCGCGAGCCGTCTGCCACAGTGCTTTGCGGGCATCTTGGTTTTTTAATTGTGGGATTTCGGTCCCTTTGTTCTGGTCTTTATACGGCGAGAAGTCGCCTCGCGGAGCACCCCAACTGCCTTGAATGCCACTACCCTGCGCCGACTGCATATTGGCCGTGCCCAGTTGCTTAACTTCCGTAGGCGTAGCTGTTCTTCCACCCCCCCGGTAGCCGCCGTAACCGTGAGAGGTGGGCGCATCTTCACCCTCGCCGGAACTCATCGTGCTTTCAGAATCGGCAGATTCTTCGCCTGCTTCCTTTTCGGCGTCGGCTTCTTGGCGGGCTTCTTTTTCCTCCGCCGAGTATAATAAAGTAGAGCCGTTTTCTTTCATATCCGGATATTTGGCGGCTAATAAATATTTCTCCGCTTCATCGTTGACAAACGGCATCTGCGCCAAATCGTATCCGCGGGCATTTAAACCGTCAAACGAAGCGTCGTCGGCCTCCCCCATCATAGACGCCAATGTGAGCAAAGCCACAAAACACACAATAACTACTGCCCCTATCGTGTAGGCCTTTTTGCGGTCCATGGTGTTGAGCTTTTCAAACACATTGCCCGGTTTTAACTTAAACATAAAATCCTCGTACACAATAATAAAAATTACTCCCGTTGACCCGCTCCCAAGAGCACTCAAACTAAGAGTTTATACAGACTACTTCTATTTAAAGTATAGGTAGAAAACGATGATTTGTCAAGGCCCTTGCCGGGCCGGGCGTACGGTCTCGGACCGCTGTATGTATTTATGGGGATGTTTCTGTAATGTGGAATTTCATGGACGGTGCTTATGTGCTCGCCGCACGGGCGTGAGACCTAAAACCTCTATCTGCTCATACCGCAAAGTTTTTGCAATACGGTTTTCATAGACGGTGCTTACGAAATAAAGAGTCGCCCCCCGT
Source organism: Candidatus Avelusimicrobium caledoniensis (assembly GCF_902756455.1). NCBI lineage: Bacteria > Pseudomonadati > Elusimicrobiota > Elusimicrobia > Elusimicrobiales > Elusimicrobiaceae > Candidatus Avelusimicrobium > Candidatus Avelusimicrobium caledoniensis. The sequence continues at coordinate 18,160 of NZ_CACVRB010000011.1, forward strand.
TATTTCCCTTCGGGGCGTTGGTACGGGTTGGGACGGTCGTTGTGGCCTACGTATTTAATCACGGACACTTCGCCCCCCGTCTCACACAAGAAAGCGTAGCCCTTTAAACATTTGGCATCGCGCTCACACACCCGGTCTTTATTATATTTGCACAGAAACCGGATACGCGGGGCTTTGGTACGCGCGGTAAGTACCATTTTCGTCCAGGTGCCGGAACGGTTGATGTCTAACACCAGTTTATTTAAACTTAAAAATTTACGCATCCCGGCGTTATCAAAGCCGAGATATTTTTCCACTTTCTTTTGGATGTCTTTTTCTAAAAAGCGTTTATCCCATGTGCGTTGGTAATAATCGGTTTCGTGTGATTGCAGTTGGAAACGGCGCGCCGCGTAATAACCCGCTACTTCCATTTTTTGGCTCAGCACCAGTAGCCCGAAAATTTTAATAATAAACAAAATAAAAATCACAAAGACAGGGAACAACAGCACCACTTCCGTGGTTGCCTGCCCTTTGCGGTTGCGGATACATAAAAACGGTTTCATTTTACGGCTCCAACGTCACGTTATACTTGGGTAGCGGGTTAGGCCACACGCAGTTGTTACTGTTGCGCGGACAAGCGAGCACCACCCTGGTACGTACATACGGTTTATATTTTTGTTCCAAATTGATATTAAAATGGTTACGCGGTAATTTAAACGGCTGTTTAAGAGAAATACCGCGCGCCAACGATTTTAACTTACTGCGGCTGGATGAATCTAAATACGCAAATTGAAATAATTTTTGACCGTTTAAGACTTCTTCGGCTTCAAACGGGATAGAATAAGCCCCGGCATTGCTTCCGCCCGACGCTTCCGATGCGTAAAAGTGAATTTTACTAAGCTCAAACGGTTTTGTTTTTATTTCCAAATAGGGCCGCAACTGCGCCGCACTCTGCCGGGCACAGTCGGAGCGTTTGCAATCGTTCACGTTTAAATAATACGCCTCGCGGAACATAATAGCGTTTTTGCTTAACTCCTGATACACGTAATCCTGCGACCGGTAAACGGACCCGACACGCGCGTATGTTTCCAAATAAAACACAATGGCTTGCACGGCCTGCCCGCCGCGGGTCATAAAGAAATGGTTATCCGCAAGCGTTTTACTCATAACGGGCACATACTTGTCACTGGGTGGGGCTTTGGGGTTTTCTTTTTCCCAGTCCGAACGCGGAAAGTCCGGATCCACGGTGTCCCCTTTAAAATATTGCAAGTCCCAATCAGTTTGTTCCGGCGCGGGATTTTTGTTAATACCCACGTCATGGTCCGGCCCGATAGACGGGAAACCGCCGCCTTTATAAAACAAATCAAACACGGTAATAGCATCCGAAGCGCGGGTGGGAACCGGCGGCAACGGATCAAAATTTACCAACTCCAAAAATACACGGTAGGGCAACGGTCCGTTGATCATGGCCATGGCGTTTAGATACGTGCTGGCAGAAGAAACTTGGGAGTAGGCGGCATTATCTAACGCAAATTGCTGGCGAACCTTGGTCATGGACACTTTGGCCGTTTCAAAGAGCAAGTAAATTACCAACACAAAAATAGGCGCAAGCAAAACGGAAGGCAACAAAATTTGTGCCTTGCGTTCACGCAATTTACCTAGAATGTATTGGCCGTGCAACATAATTAACTCGTCAAAAGCTGCCCGATGAAAGTGAAAAACCACCGGACAATATGGGTATGAAACGCCGTCAAAAACGCGGACAATACCACCGCCACCGTGGCTAACATCAGTACATATTCCACGGTTGCCTGTCCGGCTTGTCCGGACCAGGGTTGAAGTCCCGTTTTAACGCGTAACAAGTTTACTCCTCGTCGTCTTCGTCCGGCACGACTGTCCCTTCGGAAGAAATTAACCCTTTTTCAATCGCTTTGACCACCGCTTCCGTGCGGCTGCTTACACCTAATTTGTGAAACGCACTGTTGAGGTGGTTTTTAATCGTTTTAACACTGCAATCTAATTCTTTGGCAAGTTCCTTATTGCTAAGCCCTTTGCCTAAATAATCAAGCACCTTAATTTCGGTCTTGGTCAATGTGGCTTGGGAGGGCAGCCCTCCGTCGCCCATCTTGCGAAGGCCATGTAACAATTTGCCCATGAGTTGTTGGGGAATCATCAGCCCTTCGCTGGTAAATGTTTTAATGGAGTTAACCAACTCTGCCGCCGGCAACATTTTAGACAAATAGCCGTTGGCGCCTGCTTGAATAGCGTCTAATACGTGCGCTTCGTCTTCAAAGCTGGACAACATCAGCACGTTGACTTCGGGGCAGGACTCGCGGATTTGGCGGGTAGCATTGATACCGTCCATTTTCGGCAAACGGATATCCATAAGCACCACATCCGGTTTTAATTTTTTAGCTTTAGCTACGGCTTCAATACCGTCAGCCGCTTCGCCCACTACTTCCATCCATTTTTCGCCGGACAAAACATCTTTTATTCCTTCGCGGAAAAGTGTTTGGTCATCGGCAATAAGTACAGTTATTTTTTTCTTTGCCATATTCTACTCCCTTACGAACTTTAAAATTTACGCGTTCACTACCGGCAACGTAAAATTAAATGATGCGCCCTTGCCTAACCCCTCGCTATGCGCCCAAATACGTCCGCCGTGGTTGGTAATAATATCCTTGGCAATAGACAAACCAAGCCCCAACCGACCCACACGGTCTTTGGCTCCCACTTGGGTAAAACTGGTAAACAACTGCGGGGCTTTGTCGGGTTCAATACCATCCCCGGAGTCCGTTACCGACACTTTAGCATTTTTTTCATCTATTTTGCTAACAACAATATCAATACTTCCGTTATCGGGCGTATGACGCACAGCGTTTTCCAAAATGTTGGAAATTACTTGGCGGATACGTTTTTCGTCGGCCATAACAAAAACAGAACCGCAACTCTCAAACGTCACGTTAATAGCGCGCTTAGCGGCTTTGGCTTTAAAAATTTCCGCCGTTTTTTGCAAACTTTCCGTCAGTTCAAAACGGGTTTTTTCAATGCGCAGTTTACCTTTTTCAATGGCGGCCCAGTCCACAAGGTCTTTGATGAGATGTTCAATTTGGCTGATAGATTCTTCCATAAACATCATCTTTTTTTGTTGGTCCTCGTCGGGCGAGAGTTTTTTGCGTAACATATCAAAACTCATTTTAAGCGTCATCAGCGAGTTAGACAAGTCATGCGATACAATAGAGAAAAATTTGGACTTCATATTATTTAACCTATCCAAATCTTCGTTGCGGGTTTTAAGTTGGGCCAGTAACTCGCGGTTGCTTTCTTCCAAGAAATACTTATCTAACGCGCGGTTAATCGTGCGTTTTAAGTAATCAAAATCTACCGGTTTAATCAAAAAATCATACACAGACTCTTGCATCGCTTCCATAATAGCATTAAGCGACGCATACGCCGTAATCATAATAATTTGCGATTCTTTATTAAATGCGCGGATCTTGCGGATTAGTTCCATACCGTTTTCGTCGGGCAGGTTATAATCCATCAAAATGATGTTAAAAAATTCGCCGGCGCAAAGATCCAAACACTCCGCCGCGGTAGCGGCCTGATAGACTTTATAACCGTCCATCTCCAACAAATCTACTAACGTTTCACGTAGGTTATTATCATCATCTACAACTAAGATTTTAACGGGTTTCTCCATAACGGGTATCTCCTATTTGGTGATATATTTTTAGATACATTTGAAAACAAGATCCTTTCCCTTCTTCGCTGGTAATAAAGAGTTTTCCTTGATGCCGGTTGACAGCTTTACCGACGACCGCTAATCCCAACCCCGTGCCGCGGGCCTTGGTGGTAAAGAACGGCGCAAAAATTTTATGACGCAAACCTTCCGGCACGCCCGGGCCGGTATCGGACACGTAAATACACACCATGTCTTTGCCTGTCTTTACACCCACGGTAAGTGTTCCTTGGTTTTGCATGGCTTCCACCGCGTTAGCCAACAGGTTGCGGATTGCTTGTTTAATTTCTTCGGTATCAATTTTAACGTACACAGACATTATTTCCAACTTTTCTACCAGTTTAATACCGGCCGCAAACGGATAGGAAGTCAAAATATCGTGCACGTAACTGTTGACTTCAATTTTACTCAAAATCGGCTCACGCGAGCGCACATACCCCAATACTTCGCTGATAATACTGTTGGCCTGTTTGATTTCCGATTCAATGATACCGATTTGTTTTTCAATTTTGGCATCGGGCGTTTTAACAAGCATTTTAATGAGCCGCGTCGCATTGCTGATCACCGTAAGCGGGTTGCGGATCTCGTGGCTGATAACAGAGGCCATTTGTCCCATGGTGGCTAAGCGTTCATTGGCAACCAGTTTGGCCGTAGCGTCTTTTAATTCGCGGGTACGTTCTTCCACCCGTTTTTCCAGTTCTTGGTTAGAATCGGACAACTGGCGTTGGGCGGTGAGTAAATCTTCGCGGCGTTTGTAAAGTGCGTGCGACATTTCCACAAATACTTCTGCCAAGTCGCCAATTTCGTTGCGCGGAATATCCACATCGCTGCGTTCAATACTACCGGCTTCGCCGTCGCGTACGCGCAAAGCCGCCTTGCGCAATTTTTCCACGGGGCGGCTAATCGGTACAATGACCCAATAACTAACCCCCACAATAAATAACAAAAGTATCGCCAACAACCGCAGTAACCCCCCGTAAGAGTGAAGGGCACTGGCTACTACCAATTTGGAAGCCACATTGGCCGGTTGTCCCACAAAAACCGTCCACCCCATAGCCGGCACCGTAGCCGATGCAACCAGCCATTTTTTGTCGCTGGGCATGGTTACTTCGCCGACCGTTTGCCCGCTGAGTTGCTCTTGCATAGCTTGCACTTGTTCGTCTAACGAGCTAAGATTGGCACTCATCAGTCCGCCCGGCGAACCATTATACGCCACAATCTCGTGTTTATCATTGACGATAAACGCTTCCATGTCCAAGGGATAGGCCTGCACCAAAAGAGGAGCTAACGTACGCAAATTGACTTCCGCCACCAACACCCCACCCACGGCCGCGCCGGACAAACTTTCTTGTACCGGAAACGCCATAAGCACTAACCACCCCTCATTACTGAGTAAGGACGGGCCCATATACACTCTGTGTTGATTGACACACGTGTTTAACAGCACCGGCAATACATTTTGTTGCTGTGAATAGAGTTGTGAAACGCCGGAGGATAACACCCGTTTCCCTTTCGTATTAAGTAAGGCCAGATAGGTAATGGAAGAATCTTTTTTCTGTAAATAAGTAAGATCCGAAGCGTCCAAAAATGCATGACCGCCAAAATCGGTATGTAAATCTAAAAAAACGGTAAAAAATTCAGAGGTGTGCGCCAAATACGTTTGTACGACGGAAGACAAGCGCACCGCTACGGCCTGCTGCTTTTGAAAAATTTCGTGTTGCAATAAATGGCTGTTCACGCGGGTCAAATGGACACCAATAAAGACAAACGGCACCAGTGAGATCAAACTAAGTGCCAGTACCGCATTAAAAAATAAACCACGAAATTTTTTTCTACGCATATCCCTTGTCTTGTAAAACGGGGGCCGGATGTGTCCTCAGCCCCCGCCAGTTACTAAATTTTACTTACCCGTTAGCAACTACCGGACGGAGCGGACGGAACGCCTTGCGCGGCAGAGGGATTGAAAAATTCAAACCCTTTGAGTTTGGCAGCACCGTCTAAGCCCATTTGCACTTTACCTTCCCACACCAACGAGGGAGAGGCACTGATGTTATACTCCCGGGCATATTTGGCTTCTTCTTTTAAGAGTTCTACCCCTTCGGTATCAAATTTCTTCATAATCTTTTTCACGTTGATACCGGCCTCTTCCATCGCTTTATCCCAGCGGCTGGAGCGGTAGTCTTTGTTGCGAATTTCCAAATATTTCCAGAATTTCTCCGGGTAGTATTTGGCAATTAAGAGTTGGCGGACATTTTCTTCCCACTCCCCGGACCCGTGCAAACTGTTGAAACCTTGTTCGGGCGTGTAGTTGACAATGTAGCGCACACGGACGGTTTTATCTTGCGGGAAAGTGCCGTCTTTCTTGGCTTTAATAATCAAATCTTCCGCACGCACCCCATACGGGCATTGGGACATTACAAACAAGTCCATCACACCCGGTTGGGCGGTTTTATTGCCGTAAACACCTTGGCGGGTTTGATGCGGCAAAATGATAAATTCGTCATTTTCTTGCGCCACGCCGTATTGAATCGGCTGTTCCATTTTGGTACGGATGGCTTTTGTCTTTTTTACCAAATAAAGCGGTAAAAAACTGTAATCTAACCCGGCGAGTTTCGGGTCTTGGGCTACGGCAGAAACAGACACGTGTTTGACTACCGGTTCTACTTCTAAAAATTGACCCAATCCCTGCGTGAGCATTTTATCTTCTTTACCGGCTTCATATTCGTCCGATTCAATGACAATAAATTCAGCTCTCGTTTTGGGCTGGGTTTTGACCGGAGCTTTGGCCGTTTTAGTGGCCGCCGCCATCGCCGCACCGGCCAAGGCAAATACGCAAAATAGCGCAAAAACTTTTTTCATCATTTTTATACTCCCGTTAAATTATTTGTCTTCCAAATGCACTTGAACGCCGCGGATTCCCAAAGCACACAAAAAATTGTAGGTCCACAAAAAGAACACCACAGACACGAGTGCCAAAATAGTACCTTGGATAGCGCGCAAAACGAGCCCGAGAAAATAGGCCATCGTAAACGCTACATCCGGATTAAACATTTCCATCAGCGCGCTAATTAGCATCACCACAAAAACGGCTAACGGAAACACTGAAAACAACACCGACATCACAGGTATTTTTTTGATTTCTACTTTCATACATTTCTCCTAAAATTTATTTTTCCGGCTCCAACACTAAAACAATACGGTTTTTGCCGGCATCGTCCGGCAGTTGTACCGCCTTCACTACACATTGTACATTTTTATTCTCTACCGCACCACGTAATACTTTGGTGGGATTTTCCATCGCTTCGCCAACTACTTGTATGACTTCCTGTTGGCGGCTGTCAAATATATCTAACAAATGGACTTTGTCTTTACCCGGCACATTGAGTTCAAAATTAGTGTAAAGGATGTTGTTATTCTCGTCTACTACGAGTGCCCGCGATCCTTTCGGCACCATCACCGCGAAAATAGCTTTCCACCATTGTTGCTCTTTTTCCAAAGACAAGATTTCCCCTCGTTCCAGCCCTTTTACATCGTCGCGCACGCGCTCCAAAAGCGTAGTAACGGAAGCAGCCACATCGCCAATTTCATCACGTCTTGGTGGGAAAGAAAGCGTAATGTTATTCATGGACACAGCATCAATGCTGTCTTTAAGCGAAGTAAGCGGTCGGATAATTTTAAGCAGTAAAAATAAATACAATACGCCGCCGATAAGCAGCATCATAATCAGCGCGCCGATCGCATAGCGCACCATGGATGCCTCAATGAGTTTCTTAGCGTTTTGGCGCGACACAATAACGTTTACCACACCGGCTACCATATTGTCTTTAGCCAGTAACGGGATAGCCATATCGTATGCGTCGCCTTTACCAAACAAAATAGCACGCGGTAAGCGGTCACGCATCGCTTGCGCTACGGCGTTGGTGTCAAAGCCGACCGCGTTGTTATATTCCGAATAAGACATCCCCAAAAATTTGGTATTTTCGTGCCAACGGATAGATCCGTCGTAGTTTAAATACACCAAACTTTTGATACGGTCATCGTTGCGCACCAGTCCTTTCATCACTTCGGCTTCGCGGAAGGTGGCCTCGCCTTTGGGGCGGGCAGCTAATTGTTGCACCAAAGACGGCGCACGGTAGCGGACCATTTCCACCATTTCGTTTTGTAACTTTTTATCAAATACGAATTTGAATAAATTGTAATAGAATAGCCCGCCGATGACAGATGCATACACCGCCACCAGTACGAACCATAAAAGCCATTTTGAAGTCAGTTTCATTACATGCTCCCTTATTTAAGTAATTCTTCTACTTTGCGAAGTCCCAAATCGGCATCGCTGTTACCGGGGTCTAGTTGTTTGGCCACGATCCACGCTTGGCGGGCGCGTTCATAATCATCTTGGTTAAACGCATCTAACCCCTCAATGTACTTGGCGCGCGAGGCCGCACTGGCCTCGGCCGACACCCGGCTCACCCCACCGCCCAATGTCGGCAAGGTTTCGTTGGCTCCGGCCGCGGCGGCACCCGCCCCGGTGGAGGAAGTAGTCGTCGTGGTGGTAGTAGTCGTGGTGGTCGTTGTAGTAGACGTACTGCCCGGCACAATCGTTTGACCGGAAACACCCGGGATCGGATTGTCAATAGAGACCGTTTCAATCACATCCGGTTTATCTTCGTCTTCCTGTTCTTGTGCGGCAGCAGCGGCGGCCACAGCGGCTTGTTGGGCTTTTTGCTCTTGGAGCAAGCGTTGGCGTTGTTGCATGCGCAAATAATTTTCTTTGGCATCACGCGCTTGTTTGATAAGTCCGTCCATCGCGGAAGTATCTGCCCCCCATTTTTTGGCATTGTTCCAATACGAAACAGCTTGGTCAAATTTAGCCGCATTGTAAGAACGGGTCCCGGCAGTATAATATCCGGCGGCGATTTCGTTCTTGAGTTGCGACATATACTTTTGGACCCGCGGATCGCCGGGCTGAATTTTGGTAATCCGTTCAAATACGGCGTACGATTCCACGTATTGTCCTTTATTATAAAAATCAAGCGCTTGTTTCATATATTCTTCTACTTGCTGTTTGCGCAGTTTATTTTCCGCATCGGCAATTTTGGAAACAAGTTTCGGGTCGTCTTTACGCATTAAGAGTGCGTTATACCACGCATCTAACGCTTTTTGATAATCACCGTTTTTTTCGGCTTCGTCTCCGCGGCGGGTATATTCTTTGGCAATATCGTAATCAATTTTGCGTTTCCACGATTGGGCTTTGGTATTGCCGGGCTGCAAAGTCAAAATTTCGTTGACCTTATCGTTGGCTTCTACCAAGCGGCCGCTGTCGTACAAGCGGGAGGCCTCTTGGAATTTGGCCTCAATCACTTGTGCCTCTGACGTCGTACCATACGTGCCCATATTTTGGGCCTGTTTGGCTAGTGTCTGGGCTTGTTTGAAATTCGGATCAATGCTTAAAATGGTTTGTGCCATTTCTTGCGCGCGTTGGTAATCGCCTTGCTTATACAGCGTGTAAGCATTTTCATACACCATACGCAAGGTATAATTTTGGATACGCTGTTTTTCCAACTGAACCGTGGAAAGATATTGTTTGCGTTCTTCCACATCATTTAACGTACCCATGGAAATTTTGCCCAGGTCCAAGAGCATACCGGCCTCTTTGCCGTGTTGGCGCACCGTAGAAGGACGGTTAAATGTATTATTGGCCGCCCACACAGACGCGGCGACGGATAGTAAAACAAATGCAAAAACCAGGTTTTTCTTCATAATTTATCCTCTAAAATCCCATACCGCCGTTGACAAGGCCCATAATCATCGGCGCTAAGATTAAAATAAAAATCGTCGGGAAGATGAACATAAAGAGCGGAAATAACATCTTCGTAGAGGCCTGCGCGGCTAACTTTTCGGCGCGGCTTAAGCGGCGCGCGCGAAGGTCCGTAGAGAAGTTGCGCAGCAAGTCCACCAAGCTCGTACCGAGTTCGTCGGATTGGATAATCAGCCCCACCAGTGAGCGCACTTCCTGTACGCCGGTCCGGGCGGCAAAACGTTCTAACGCTTCGCGACGGGAATAACCGAGCTTAATTTCGTTAATAGTTTTTTCCAGTTCTTCTTCCAAAATTGTTTTTTCTTTGGCAATTTTAATAATACGCTCAAATGCGGTTAAATAATCTAAACCGGATTCAATAATAAGCGCGGCCAAATCTACCGTGGTAGAGAAATTGCCTAAAATTTCCGCTTGGCGTTTTTCTATTTTACTTTTGATGATAACGTCGGGTAAATAGAAACAAAGCGGCACTAAAATAACCGGCCAAACCGACTGGAATAAAAGCATGATCGCCGCCGGGACAAGTAAAGCACACCAAATTTTGCTGTACAAAATATCTACCGGTTGCGGATTATCGGGGCTGCCCAGTTGCATGTGCATTTCTTCCAAGCTGTCTTCCACATGAAAGTTACGCAAACAGAACACGGCCACGCGGTCCCAAAATTTTTCTTCCGGCTGCAACCGCGCAAAACTGGACGTAGATTTAAACCGTTTGACGGCAATATCCACAACTTCTTCCTTCTTTTCTTTGGGCGAGAGCAAGCCAAATATCGTCAGGAATACGGCAAACGTTCCTATGGCGAGTAACAATTTTAAACCGACGGTAAAAATTAAGCTATTCATATTACACCCGTACCTCGCCCATTTTCTTGAGAATCTTCATACCAATTCCGATCCAGATAATACAGAACAGGAACACACAAATTCCCAGCGGGCTTGTGTAGAACGAAAACATTTGCGACGGATTGAAAATAAACATTACCAGCATCATCACAAACGGCATAATACTTACTACGATAGATTGAATCTTCTGTTGCGCTGTCATGGCTTGTAGTTTTTCTTCCAGTTTACTTTCTTCGCGGATGTTTTCCACCAAGCGCGAGAAAATAACCGTCAAATTACCACCGACCTGCCGCTGAATAATAATCGCTTTAACGATATAAGAAAGCATCCGGCTGTCCACACGTTCGGTTAGCCCGTCCAACGCTTTTTCAAAGGGAGTGCCGAGTTGGTAGTTTTTAACCACGAGGCCAAATTCATCGGCAATCGGCGGCAACATATCGCGCGAAACAAGCTCAAACCCTTGCACAATATCCATACCCGAACGGAGCGAGTTGGACAGCAAAATAAGGGAGTCCATCAGTTGCGCGTTCACCTTGCGTCCGCGGCTTTTTTTGAGCGCATCCAACACCGCCATCGGCATACGGATACTGATAACACCGCCTAAGAATAAAACGAGCAGGAAGATAAACACACCCAAAAATCCGCCGGCTATTAAGCCCATGAGCAACCCGCCCAACGCAAAGAAAGCGATGGTGCCAAATACGATGTATTTGATATCAATAGTAACGAACTGACGGTTGAAATCTTCGGCCCAGGCAGAACTTTTTTGTTTATAATCCTCCAAAAAAACTAAGATATTTTCTTTTTTATTTTCCAATAGTAAAAACACAGCTAACCCCGCCAACGCCGAGCCAAGCACAATCATAAACAGACTGGTAGCGCGGTCCGCCGGGGTCGTGCGGTAAATTTTCGGATCCGGCACACTGCCCGGAATCGGTGAGCTCATAAACTGCGAGAACAAATGGTTCGCCAATACCACAACGGCCATAACTGACTTGCGGTATTTATCTTCGCGTTGGCTGATAGGGCTGGAAAACGACTCAATCGTGCTGAAAAATTCGTTGTTAATAAGTTCAAACGTAGATAACATGGAACGCGCCCGGCCTTCCATGCTGTCTTTCATGACAAGCAGTTGTTTGCCGCGCAGTAAGTCTTTATTTAAGCGGTCCAATGTAGCCATTAAGTTAATGCGGTTGCCCACATACCCGCGGGAAAGTTGATCTAGTACAATAGGCTGGTTAGGGTCTAACGACTTATCGGCCCGGTCCAAAAATAAGTACACGTTGGAAAACGCCTGACGCCACAAATCTACCTCGCTATACGTCCCCTCGTTGGGCACATAGACCACTTTGTTAGCGTCCATACGGGTCAGCTCATCGGCAAACCATTTGGGCATAGACACTTTGCGCACCCGGCCACCGCCGCACTCGGCCGGCAATTCATACTCTTTTTTATCGTTGGCCAAATGGACGTCAAAAAACTCGGCCATGATACGCATTTTTTCCATGGAACAACGGATGCTGGTGCGGTTTTTGGCCGACAACGCACGCCCTTGCCCGTCCACAGGCGCGCCTACGAGCAAGCCCACAATCAAACATACGATAATTCCATGTAGTTTTTTCATGTTAAATTCCTATGCACCTACCGGCGGAGCAGGCGGAACGGCGGTTTCCCCGCTTTGCGCTTGTTCCTTTTTCAAGGCAGACAAATCCGGCTCACCGTTTTCATCAAGCGGCACGGCTCCTTTGGTAAATACCGATTCATCCACCGGTTGGCCTTTGGCCGCAAATTCTTCATAAAACGTAGGCAAATTACCCGTCGGGGCGAAGATACCTTGCACCTTACCGTTTTCATCTACGCCCGTCTGCACATAGCGGAACAAGTCGGTAGATTGAATTTGACCGTCTTTTTGTCCGTGCATTTCGGTAATGTAGGTTACTTTACGGGATCCGTCCGAGAAACGAGACAGTTGGACAATCATGTTCACCGCCGAAGAAATCATTTCGCGGATAGCAAAAATCGGCAAATCGGCTCCGGTTTGCATACACATCGCTTCCAAGCGGGATAAACCATCACGCGGGGTGTTAGCGTGAATCGTCGTTAAAGATCCTTCGTGACCGGTGTTCATGGCCTGTAACATGTCTAACGCTTCGCCGCCGCGGCACTCCCCGACCACAATGCGGTCCGGACGCATACGTAAGCAGTTTTTGACTAAATCTTGAATCGTAATGGCCCCTTTGCCTTCCACGTTTGGCGGACGGCTTTCCAACGATACCCAGTGCGGCTGTTGCAACCGGAGTTCCGCGGTATCTTCTACGGTAATGATACGTTCGTCATCAGCGATATAACCGGAAATAGCATTTAAGAACGTCGTTTTACCGGTACCCGTACCCCCGCAAACAATAATATTTTTGCGGATCTTAACGCACCGTTTGATAAACTCCATACACTCCGGGCTGATCGTACCGAACCGGTAATAATCTTCCGGGCCGAACGGCTTGGTGGAGAAACGGCGGATCGTAAGCGTCGGGCCGGAAACCGCGAGCGGCGCGATAATGGCGTTTACACGGGAGCCGTCTTTCAAACGCGCGTCCACAAGCGGCACAGATTCGTCAATACGGCGGCCGAGCGGGGCCACAATACGTTTAATAACCTGTACGACTTGTTCGTTATTTCTAAATTTGTATTTGGTTAAGGTCAACTTACCTTTTTGCTCAATAAAAATCTTGTCAAAGGCGTTGACCATGATTTCGGTAACGGCCGGGTCGCGCATTAACACTTCCAGCGGCCCTAACCCTAAAATTTCGTCTAATAATTCAGACGTAAACCGCGTGCGTTGGTCGCGCGAGAATTGCAAATTGGGTTGCTTTTGTAAAATATCATCCACAATAGCGGCCACACGTTTGCGGGTTTGCTCACTGGCGGCACTTTCGTCACTGATGGCGATGTGCTCAATCTCCAACGTGCGCACGACTTCTTTGTGAATTTTCTGTTTTAAATCGTCCCAAAACGAAAGTTGGGCTTTATTTCCCTCATCTTCCGTAGCGATATGATCGGTAGAAATAGATTTTTTACCGTCATTAAAAAGCACCGGCGACCAAATTTCCTGTGCGGCTTGGGTAAATTCTTCGTCGGAAACGGAAGAGGACCAATCTTTAGGAGCCGGTTTTAAATCACGGATTTTGGCAAGCACCAAACGGAGCCCTTTGACCCACTCGGACTGCGGACTTGTGATAATTTCCACCTCGCGGCGGTTGGAGGTGGCCATGACATCTGCGTCCCACGGCAAAAACACATCTACTTCGCGCCCTAATTGCGAGTAGAATTTTTCCATTTCTTCGTAAGGAATAGATCCGGGCATATCGTACCCGTTACAAATTACGCTCACGCGGTCCATGGGATAGTGTTGCTCTTTATAATCGTTAAAAAGTTGCACCGTGGAGTTAATATGTGTACGCGTGGCGTTAGACACCCAAAACACTTTGTCGGCAATATCAAACGCAAACGCCTGCATAGGGAAACTGGAATCAACATCTAAAAAGATATCAAAAGTTTGCGACAAACGCGATAAAATCGGAATTAAAATTTTCGGGCTGATAGCGGCCACTTGTGCCCGCGTGTTACCAAGAGGCAGTAAACCTACCCCCCATTGGGACATGGAAATTTTCCCGCGCAAAAGTCCCCCTACTACTGCAATAGACGTATTGCCCAACACTTTAAGCAGGTCCGACACGCTGACCGGATCAGAAATATCTAAGTAAAAATTATGCTCTTGGCGCGCGAGCGGATCCAGCGGCACAATGAGTACCGGACGTTTTTGGATACCCGCCCAGCCCAGCGCCAAATTTAGCACCAACGTCGTCTTGCCGACGCCCTCTTTCGGCCCGGCAAAAGCGATAATTTTTGCTTCATTTTGGGGAGTTTCGCGTTCTTCAGCCATACCCTACTCTACGATTTCTACCGTAATGAACAGGAAGAGCGAGCGTTGCTCTTCGGTAACGTCTTTGCTCTTAAAGAGTAAGCCGATTAACGGCAATTTGCCTAAGAACGGCACGCGGTCTTCGGACACGTTACGCGCACTGCTCTTTAAACCGCCGATCACAAGCGTTTCGCCGCTGTTAAGTTCCACGTGGGTTTCCACATCGCGGTTGGTAAACGAAGGCGCCGTGGCCGTACCGATTACCACCGTACGGGAATAGTCCACCGTGGAAACGGCCAGTTGCACTTGCAAGTCAATAATGTTGTTGCGTTCGGGAATGATCGTGGGAAGTACGTTAAGCAAAATACCGTAATCTTCCATTTGCGATCCAACCCCTTGGTTATTGACTACCGGTATCGGCACTTTACCACCGACGGAAATTTTAGCACTGTTGCCCGAAGAAGTAACAATCTTCGGGTTAGAAAGCACTTGGGCGCGGCCTTCCGTTTCCATTAAACGAAGGCGCGTAGTTACCGCGGTTTTGCGCTGAAATTCGCCTAAGGATAAAATCCCGGGGATTTCGGCTTCTTCAAAATCAAACAGTTGGTTCCATGCAAAACCCTTGACGCTCTGCATCGTACCGCCGATTTCCACCACATCGGCACTCACAGCCACCAGCTGCGTCCGTTTAGCGTGTACCGTACCCGGCAAGAGTACGCCCGCGAGTAAAACTGCTAAAGATACTTTTGTAATAAATTTCGTGTTCATAATTTATCCCACTAGTTAAATAATTTTTCAAAGGTGGCAATTTCCATCAAGTAGTTGTTCACGTCGCCGTGAGAACGCAAGATGACCGAAATATCGCCTTCTGCTTGCGCCAGAGCCAAGTACTGCGCATCCCGCGGAGACAACGCCAACGCCAAGGTGGAGTTGTCCGAATAAGCAGAGGCCTCTTCGTCTTTGGTTTTCATAGCGCTGGCCGAACGGGCGTCTAATCCCTGTCCTAAGTCAGCCCCGACACCCAACACTTTTACGTTTTGCAGCAATGTAACGGCTACTTTTTGGCGATTACCGCTTTTCATCACCGCTTCAAACGTAAGCAGTACGTCCACGTTATCGTCCGGCTTAATCATACTGGCCGTGGCAACGGGAATACTAATCATATACCCGCGCATCTGCACCGGAATTTTGCTGGACAAGCCCGCCTCGGGAGACAAAGACGTAATAGCATACTTAGAAATTTGGTTACCTTTAGGAATTTGGATGCGAGCCACCGCATTTTCAATGGCTTTAAAGTCAGCATCCGTTGTGTACGTAAACGCATCTTTTTGCAAGTACGCAGCCGGCACAGGAACGGGGCGGATAAAGTCGCGCTTAATCACTTCGCGCTCTTTAATATCGCGCAAGGGCACGAACACTTGCTTAATATTCTTAGAAGCGTTTAACTTCTTCTCCGCGCTGCTGACAATCATCGCGTACACCAACGCCGCAAGTATGGCTACTATCAAGGGCAGGAAAATTCCTTTTTTCATGTTGTCTCCTTAAAATTACGTCAATTCTTTAATACTTTCAAATCTATTTCGTATCCGAACTTAAATATGCCTTTTCAATGGGCATACGTGTTACCACTCTGATCCGGCGGATGCCGTCGCGCTTGGGCTCGCTGGCCAGTACATAGCTAGTGCCCGGAAACAGCAAATGCACGGGGTACGTCACTGTAACTACTACATCTTCATGGCGGTGTTTTTTATACATCGGGTCCACGCCGGTGGTTTCCACCTTTACGTTCACGCCAATTCCTCCCGCCTTGGTGCCAAACACTTTTTGTTTGGCTTGGTTAATTTTCTGCGTGATGACCGTCCGATCGGGGTTGCCGCTGGGCTTTTTGACAGCTACGAGCGACCCGATACGCGCAAATTCGTAAGAAGCGTGGTTAGCAATCACTGAGTGGTAGGCGATGTTGCCGTATTCAAGCACGAAGAAAATCATCAGCATAAATACGGGCAAAATCAGCATTAGCTCGGCGGTAACCTGCCCCCCACACTTCTTAGCGAATTTGCACATAAATTACATTTCGTTCATGCTGCCGGTGATTTTCGCTTTGACTTGTTCAAACAAATCCGGCATGAACTTTTTAATGAGCATGCCCGCCAAACCGGCTACACCCACTACTACTACGAGCATGAGCACGTATTCAATGGTGTTCTGCCCTTCTTTTTTCTTGAGGCAATCAAACGCTTTGGCTTGAATGCTGTTCATTTTATTTTGCAATGCAACGATAAACTTCATAGTCCGTCCTCCTGATTTTAAAAATTATTTTCCTGCATCATATTCCTTCAAAATTAGCTGTGCGCCCTCGTCAAACTGTTGCGGCACCAAGTATGAGTACAACACATAAAAGGAAATAATCGCCGAAAACAACCCCGCCGCCACAATAATATATTCTACGGCGGTCTGTCCTTTGTTATTTAGCCATTTTTTCCCTTTTTTAAACATACTTAAAATTGTACGGATACCGCGAGTTGTTGCGATGTCCCGAGTGCTCCAAACGGCGTTACGGAGTAGTCAATAGACGCACCGTAACCAAACAGTTCAGAGCTGTAAATACCAAAGCCGAAAGATACTTTAGAGGTTTCCTGTAACCCAATATCTTTGACCCACGAATCTTCCGTATTGACCCCGGTGTTTTCGCGCGTATAATACCCAACGCGCAGATCAAACCGGGCCACTTGTAATAAATCTTCCGGGATGTGCACGGCCAAGCCCACGCCGTAGCGGGCGTTGTCGTCTTTATACTTCATATATTCGCCGGAGATAGTGAAATAGCGCGTATCCAAATCGGCCCCTAAGCGCAGTCCGTTAGGCATATCGTCTTTATCGCCGATGTTAACTAAAGCACCGCCTAAACCGAGCCAGTTGACCAGGCGCAATTTAGCACCTACATCAAAACCGATATTATCGTAATGGTTATGGCCCGAACCGTTATATAAGCGTTCGCTAATATACTTAGCCGTACCGCCCAGTTGGAGTTTCTGGTTAATAAATCCGCGCGCAATAGAAATACCGCCCACGAAGTTTTGCACCGGCACGCCGACTTCCGGGAGTTGGTGTCCCCATTTATCGCGGAAATCAAAATCATCCATATCCATATAGTTTAAGGATACGCCGATAATGGTTTTGCCGATCGGTTGCAAATACGCCAAGGTACGCGCTTTATAACCCTGTAAATAGTCCAAGTACGTAAACCCGATTTCGCGCGTAGTGGCCGAAGCCGCACCGGCGGGGTTCCAGTACAAGGCCTGCGGGCCGTCCGCAATAGACACATAGGCATTACCTAACGCCGTAGCGGCCGGGGCACCCGCACCGATTTTTAAGAACGCAGCCGCGCTAGTACCGGCATTTTCGTTAATGCTGGCCGTCGCGTTTGCGCCGCAGAAACCAACTGCTAAACAAGCTAGTAAAACTTTGGTTTTGATATTCATAAATGTTTTTCCTGTCAAACTCCTTATTTTAATACTACAAATTTTTCACTACGGGATGAGCACTTTGACTACTTTTTGGCAATGCTCCCGGCCCATTTGTGCCTTAAAGTCTATCAGCCCAAAGTATACCCCGCGCGCTACCTTCTTGCCGTGTTGGTTCGTCTTATCCCATCGGCATCTCAAGGCCGC